>JAUMVH010000215.1 GCA_030530245.1 Ruminococcus sp. | reverse complement strand
TAATAAGGCATATCCTGCGGAGGGACGGCTTACTCTGAAAATTGTCGCAACGCCGTTTTCCGACGATTAAAAGGGGGGTGTTATATGCGTGATTTGAATATAGATTTCTTAGATTTGTATAAACGTGCTGACAGATTTATAAAAGACGCTTATCATTCATATGAAGGTGTTTCGGAATACATACGCCTGATGGAATCCTGTTACAACAGAGGGAGCGTCAAAGTTCACGGCTGGAGAGACGATTATGATAGGCTAAAACGCGCGCGCTGGATAAGGAATCAACTATCGCACGATGTGGATTTTGACTGTGATATCTGCTCGGAGAGCGATTACGAGTGGTTTGAGGATTTCTATAACAGGCTGTTTTCATCAAGTGATCCTCTTGCATTATTGGGAAGAATGGAGTCAGGCGCAAAGAGAAAACAAGCAGAAAATCGCAGCGCTGATACTGCAAAGTCCTTGACCGAAACACGTCCCGCCGCAATACCAAAGTTCACAGCACCTCAGACCGTAAAAGCACCATATTCACAGCAGAATAAAGCAAAAAACAAAAAGGCGGGAAAACAAGCAGAAGGTTGCATTTTCACATTTTTGCTGTTGAGTATGCTGTTTATTCTTGCGTTCATTATTATACTTCTGTTTTTTCAGATAGGGTGATGTAATTATGAAAGACGATTATTTGCATTGCACCCTCTGTCCGCGCAGGTGCGGTGCCGACCGATACAGCGGCAGGGGCTGCTGCGGTATGGGAGCCGCCCCCACGGCGGCGAAGGCGAGCCTTCACAAGTGGGAGGAGCCGTGTATCGCCTACAAAAACGGCGCAGGTACGGTGTTTTTCACGGGGTGCAGTCTGCACTGCGTGTACTGTCAGAACAATGTCATCAGCCGCGAGCTCTACGGGGCGGAGACCTCCGCTGACGGGCTCGCGGACATATTCCTGCGCTTGCAGGAGCAGGGCGCGGACAACATCGAGCTCGTCACGCCGACCCACTTTCTCCCCGATATCATCGCCGCTCTCGAAAAGATAAGGCACCGACTCACAGTGCCCGTCGTGTACAATACGGGCGGGTACGAACTCGCGGAGACGGTTCGTCGGCTCGAGGGGCTCGTGGACGTGTACCTCCCCGATATCAAGTATTTCTCGCCCGAGCTCTCGGCGCGCTACTCAAACGCTCCCGACTACTTTGAGCACGCCTCCGCGGCTGTGCTCGAGATGATACGGCAGACGGGCACGCTCCGATACAACGCGGAGGGCGGGCTCACGCGCGGGACGGTGATACGCCACCTCGTGCTGCCATCCTGCCGCCACGACAGCCTCCGCATCATCGAATGGATAGCGGAGAATACGACTTCGGAGCAGGTGCTTGTGAGCATAATGAACCAGTACACGCCGTTCGACTTCATACCCGAGGACTTCCCCGAGCTGAGGCGGCGCGTCACGAAGATGGAGTACAACAGCGTTGTCCGCAGAGCCGCGGAGCTCGGGCTGAACGGCTTCACGCAGGACAGCTCGTCCGCGAGAGCGGAATACGTCCCCGACTTTGACCTGTCGGGCATAGTTTGAACCGGAATAACGGAGTATTACAGGACACCCTTTGGTGTCCTGTTTTTTTGTGGTTTGATATGTCGGTAAAGCAGTTTGATTTGTCGGTGCAAATTGAACGGTACACCTATATATGGTAGAATTGCAGTATGGTATATGTAAATCATATCGGCTTATATATAGGTAACGGAGAAGGTATTTATGAGAAAAGCGTGTCAGATATTGCTCGCCGTGCTGCTTGTGCTGTTTATGCCTGCGATGAGGGCGGATTCAGCCGACAGCGTGAGGATAGTGTCCGAGTGCATCGACAATTCCGCGGCGGGGAGCTGTATCATAAGGGTGTATGCCCACGGAGGCAGCGGGATAATGGGCTTCAGGCTGCATTTCAGCTATCCCGCCGACAAGCTTCGTGTCATCGCCGCTCGGAAGGGCAGCGTCACGGAAAAGGGCACGATGACCGACAATATCGGACTGAATGAGGGCGAATTCGACCTGCTTTGGAACAACACCGAGGAGGTCTCAGCCGAGGGCGTGCTCGCGGTCATCAGCGCGGAGCTGCTGAAGGCGGGCGAGCCATTCACGATAGATGTCGGCTTCGGGCAGGAGGACACCTTCAACGAGAAGTGGGAGGACGTCGTCTTCGATTGCGAGCCCGTTTTTACAGCCGATATCGCCGAGGAGGGCAGATACGAGCCCGCGGGTGAGGGTGCAGCCGACACCGCGCTCATCATCGAGAGCGCCATGAAGGACGCTCCGCGGCGCGAGCTCTCCGACAGCGAGAAGCAGGCGGTGCTCGAGCGCGTCAACTCCGCTGTCGGGAGCGAGCACTTTGCGGACTTCGGCGAGCTCAGCCGCGAGTACGGCAGGCTGCTGCTCGACAAGCTGCCCGAGGAAGCCGAAAAGCTCCCCACAGATATGTCAGCGGCTCAGATAATAGCCGATGTGCTCGCTCAGCGAGGCGAGACGGAGGTCAGCTCCGACAACGCCGACGCCGTGACAGAGCGGTTTGTCGCCGAGGGTCTCGACGAGGACTACGGCGAATACATAGATACTGACGATATCGTCAGGGCTTATAATGATATGCTCGGGGAGACTGCCGCTGAAAGCGAGTCGGACAAGCTCTCGGAGCACAGCTCAGCTGATAACCTGCCGTATGTGGCAGCCGTCGTGTGCATTCTGACGGCAGCGGCAGGCTCAGGTATATTATTATACTGTGTAAGGAGGAGGAATAATGCACAAAAGTAAAAAGCTGACGAGGCGCATATTGTCGGGAGCTACGGCGTTTTCACTGGCTGCCGCGACCATGCTCGGACAGCTTGCGGTCACGTCTGCGGCGTCGGAAAACCATGTCTACTCGACGGCTCAGAGCGTCACAGCGGGGGAGGAGGCTCACATTCCCATATTCATCGAGAATAATACGGGCTTTGTCAGCTTCAACATCTACATCTCGTATGACCCCGACGTCGTGACGCCTGTTTCGGTTTCGACCGAGAACAGCGTGCTCACGGGCTCGGGCGATGTGAACGACTCCATCGGCGGCAATCTCAGGGGGCTTCCCGAGAATACCGTTCAGGTGACCTTCACCTCGTCGGATTATACGAACGCGACTGCCGACGGAGCGCTGTTTGACTTCGTATGCGATGTCAGCGAGGGCGCGACTGGCTCGACGACGCTCGGGCTCAGCTACGACCCCGACCCTGACATCACCTTCAATTCCGACGACGAAGCGGTCGTATTCGACTGCACCGACATCGAGCTCAGCATCGCAAACGCGGCGCTCGACAGTCTGCCGTCTGTCGCACTGTCTGCGGAGCCGTGCAAGGCGGGCGAGAGCCTGACACTCAGCTCGGCTTATACCAAAAAGCCCGACAGCTTCGGCGATATCCACATCGAGCTCGGCTACGACAAGTGGTCGTTCTCGGAGCCCGAGGTCACTGTCGGCGAGGGCGAGCTTTCGGGACTCTCCGACGAGGACGGCAAGCTCGCGTTCGACATCACGGGCGCAGAGGGCAAGGCTTCGGCTCCCTTCACCGTCGTATTCAAGGTTGACAGCGACGCCTGCGAGGGTAGCTACGCCTTCAAGGGAACGGGCAGTATCGGCGCGTCGCAGCTCAATGTCACAGGCTGCAAGGTCGGTATCAGCTCTGACGTGAAGTCGGCTTCGCCAATTGTAAGCGGTCCCGACGGGCTCTCCGCGAAAAAGGGAGAGACGCTGACGGTGCCTGTCTCCATCGGCAGGAACAGCGGTCTGATGGGCTTCATCGTCGAGTTTTCGTTCGACGATACCGCTCTCGAGATAGTCGGCGCGGAGTCAACAAAGCTCCTCGCGGGCTCGATGAACAACAACATCGGCGTCGAGAAGGGCGGCTTCATCGTGAGGTGGTCGAACACCGAGAATACGACTGCCGAGGGCGAGTTCCTCAATGTCACCTTCAACGTCATCGGCGACAAGGCAGCGGATACGGTCATCGGCATAAGCTACAGTGCGGAGGACACCTTCGACGAGAGCTACAACGACGTAGCGCTCATCTGCAAGGACATCACCGTTTCGCTCAATG
>JAUMVH010000016.1 GCA_030530245.1 Ruminococcus sp. | reverse complement strand
CGTCTCGTTCTCGGGGACGGGGTACGAGAGCTCTCCCCGCTCCTTTATGTAGAGCTCGCGGAAATAGTCCGTGACCGCATCGGGCGACGAAAGGTCGGGGTAGTCTCCACGCCCGAGCAGCTGCTGAGTGATATCCTGCGAGACGGCTATCTCCCTGAGACTGCCGAGCCTCTCCTCCTTCAGCTTCACAACGTATACGGGGCACAGACCGCCGTTTTCGCCGTGCCTGTTGCATCTGCCCGCTGCCTGCACTATGCTGCCGAGCCCCGCGAGCGAGCGGACTACGCACCTGAACGAGATGTCCACGCCTGCCTCGATGAGCTGCGTGGTCACGCATATCACGGGCTTTTTCCCGCTCAGCAGCGAGCGCAGCCGCTCTACCCTGTCGCGGCGGTGCTGCGGACACATATTAGTGCTGAGGTGCATGACCTCCGCCCCGCTGCCGCACCGCTCCCTGATAAGGTCGTACAGCCTCAGCGCAGCCGCTTTCGTGTTCACGATGACGAGCAGGTCGCCTGCCTCGTTGAACCTCCCGAGGCAGAAGTCCGCCGCCTCATCATAGGAGTAGCCGTAGGGGTCGACGCTCGGGACTATCTCGTTCCTCCTGAACGCCGCAAAATCGGCGCTGTAGTCGCCTGTCATGCTCTCTTTTTCGTCGAGGAGCATGGGGTGGCGCACTGCCTCGGAGGCGGGCTGAGTCGCGGTGCACAGCACTACTGCGGCTCCGCACACGTAGGCGAGAAAATTGGCTGCAAGTCCGAACATCTCCACGCATTTCAGCGGCAGCGACTGCACCTCGTCGATTATCAGCACCGCTCGCGCAAGGCGGTGCATACGGCGTACAGCCGACGTTTTTCCGAGGAAGAGCGCGTTCAGCAGCTGCACCATCGTCGACGCGATGACGGGCTTGTCCCAGCGCTCGGTGTGGAGCTCGTACTCCCTCAGCTGCTCGGAGCCGCCCTCACTCTCGGCGTCAGCGATGATCTCGGAGAGCGCGTTTGAGTGGTGCTCTATGAAGTTTTCCTCGCCTGCCACCGCACAGAGCTCGTCGCTGTTCTGCTCGAGTATCGACATGAACGGTGCCGTGTAAACTATCCTCTGCATACCGTGGGCGAGGCTGTACTCTATCGCAAAGCGCATGGAGGAGAGCGTTTTTCCGCCGCCTGTCGGGACTATCATGCGGCAGATGTGCACCTCGCTGCCCGCATGAGCTGCGCACCTGTCGGATATGCTTTTTCTGCGCAGGGATATCTCGTCGCTCCTGTCGGAGAAGCGGGCAAGCCTGCGTTCCATATTCGATTTCATCTGCTCCCACAGTCGGCTGTCCGCCGCGGTCTCGCAGAGCTCGCTGCCGTCCATGAATGAGGCAGTATCAGACCTGTCCGCGTCGATGAGGGCGGACTCTATCATGCGCTCAAGCATACCGAAATAGAAGGCGGCGTCCGTCGTGGTCTTCGATATCGACTTTATCCTGCGGCGGAGCTCCTTGTACTCGGCGGCTGCCTTTTCAAGCAGGCACGCTATCTCCTCCGCGCCCGCGACGAGCGGGATATTTGCCCTTATCTCCGCGTAATTCGTGTCGTTGGATATGCGCGCACCGAAGTAGTCGCGGCATTTGTCGTCGACCCAGTCGTGGAGCCCGTGGTGGGATATTATCACCCTCGCTATCAGCCGCGCCGCTCCCGCTTGCTCCTTGGAAGCTGTCTCCATAATGTAGCGGGCGCCCGCGTAGCTGTGGTCTATGTCGCCGCGCCTGAAAGCCGAATCGTTCCTGATATAGCTCTCAAAATCGCCGCAAAGCTTGCCAGCGTCATGCAGCAGCCCCGCCAGCCTGCCGATATTTTCCGCTCCGAACTGCGCGCAGTAGCCTGCGCACAGCTCGGCTGTATTTATGCAGTGCTCGCGCGTCGACTGCTCGCGCTTGCCGTCGCGTGAGATATGTGCCGTGTAGTTCAATCCACCACCCCGTTTCGATAAAGTCATAGTCATAACTTAACATAAATATTATACAATAGCCGTAATATTCTGTCAACAATAACTTATATCGGAGTGTCGAATTTTCTGCGAGACGGTCTGTAATAGCGGCTTTCCGTCATCTCCTGCGGACAGGTCTGATAATGCCGCAGGCTATCTTCTCACCTGCATTGCCGCTCGGCTGAGTGGTGAAATCGTCGGGGCTGCCGTGTATTATCACCGCTTTACCGATGACGTCCTCGGGCGTGAACCTGTTGGTCAGAAAGACGGAGAGCGCTCTGCCGTCGCTGCCGAAAAGCGGCGGCATATCGCCCATGTGGAACGGGTGAGCGCAGCTGTCCGCCCCAAGGTGAGAGCCCGCATCCGCGAACGGGTCGCTCGCATTGCCTGTGCAGGACTCGCCATCGTGGATATGGAAGCCGAAGACCTCCTGACTGCACCTGTTGCCCGCATAGGGCAGCCCGCTCACGTCCGCGTATACGAGCGTGCCGCCGTTCATCGCGTAGAATCGCACGGTGCCGCTTATATCGGGGTATTTCGAGCTACCCGTCACGACTGCTGCCGCCTGAGGCTGGCGCTGTATCAGTATATTGCTGCAATTCATTCTGTTCATATCATATCTCCTCCCGAGGTATGATATGCGGGAACCCTCCGCGCCGTTCATTCAAACGGGTCGGCGCTCTGCTTCCTGACCTCCATAGGGTAAAGCTGCAGCGTCTTTTTCACCGTGTCCGCCACCCCGAGGAATACCTCCCGTGCGCTGCTGTAGCCCTGTCCTCGGAGCTGCCTGTCGAGCCACACGCGCTCGAAGCCCGCCTTTTTCAGATTCGCGTCGTTGACGTGTCCGTCGAGGATAACGTTCACCATTATCTCCTCCTGCTCGGGAGCGAGCTCCACGTCCGAGGGCTTAAGCGGTCTGTCGGCTTCGACGGGCAGCAGGCTCAGCGAGCCGTTGTACTCGAACACCGCCGTCCGCAGCTTCGAGAGGTCGAAAAAGCCCTGATTTCGGCAGTGCGTGAGGAAGTCGCTGATGTCGATGCGCGCCTTTTTGAAGTTGTCGCGGTAGAGCTTGCCGTTGTCGAAGAGTATCAGCGGTCTGCCGATAAGCACCTTGCGCAGATAGGTCGACCTGCCCGTGACTATCGAAACGGCGTACGCACTGAGCGCGTATATCGTCATCGCGACTATCATGCGCTCGGGATTTTTGTCCTCGAAGGAGCACTCCGCGGCTATCGAGCCTATGGATATGCCGATGATGTAGTCGAACATACTCAGCTGCGAGAGCTGCTTGTTGCCCATCAGTTTTGTCAGAAGAAAGAGCACGATAATGCTCAGCACAGATGTCCACGCTGTTTTCAGTAGTTCCATAAATGCCTCCTTTTTGCTATTATGCCCGAGTTCAGCGCAGGCTATCCGTGCAGCAAAAAAGCCCGTATCACAGTGCGTGATACGGGCTTTGCCAAATCATACTTTTCCGAAAATAAGGCGGCAGGTCAGTGCGGGGAACAGCCTCGCCATACCGACGGCATAGCGTATCGGCTCAAACGGCGTCATATAGCCGTCGCTCGGTGCGCTACCGCGCAGTATCCTCCCCTCGAATATCATATGCTCCGACAGCAGCTCATCTATGTCCCTTATCGAGTACCGCCAGTAAGGGCGTTTCAGCTCCGCGCAGCCGCTCAGCTCCACGCACCGAGCCGTGAACGACATACAGTTCTCCGCGTGCGGTATGCGGAAGCCTCCCACAAGCGTCATGGTCGCCATCGAGAAGAGGTTGAAGAGCATTTTGCTGTCGCTCTCGCAGGCGGAGATGTACTCCCTGACCGCCGCGCAGTGCTCGTCGTCGACCTCGAGCCCGAACACCTTCGCCCTGAAATCGCGGTGGCTGCCAAAGGCGTAGTAATGCCGATATTCGTGGGTGATACCCGCTTCAAACGGGAAGTAGTGATACCTCCGCGAGAAGCTGATGAAGTCCGTCAGCGAGCGGTCGAAGCTCACCGCGATGTGAGTGTAGGGATAGTGCGTAAGGCTGCGCGCGACGGCTCCGAGCCCCGTGTGCGCCCTGATAAGGACTATGTAAAGCTTTTTCATGTGTCGAATTCCTTCAGTCTGCGGAACAGCGCTACCGCCATTCTTATCATCTCGTAGTACATCGGCACGAGTCCGATGAGCATGACTATGTCCCCCGCCATGACTCCGATACCGAACACCGTGAATATCGTCCGCGAGCCGAGTACCATCGCGATAATGCAGAATGCGGAATACGCGATGTGCGCCTCTATCGGTCCGAGACGCGGGAACTGGAACTCGTTGTAGTAGATGATGTAGTTCATCATTGTGACGTTCATCACGCCGTAGAGCGGTGCCGCAAATGCTGCGGGTGCGAGGTGGACGTAGGGAGTTAGTCCGAATGCGAGCAGCAGGAACGTCGATATGAGTACGTCGGATATGAGGTCGAAATACGCTCCCGCACGCGACGACATTCCCCTCGACCTCGCGATGTAGCCGTCGAGCACGTCGGCGGTCATATGCACGAAGAGTCCGAATATGGTGCCGATAAAGAAGAGCGGTGAGATGTTCGCAAGGAGCGCGCACACTATGGCAAACGCTCCGCCGAGCACTCCCACGCCCGTCATCTGATTGGGAGTCATGCCCTTCGGTATGTGCTTCCCGAGCAGCCGCGCCATCAGCTTCTGATAGCCTGTCTCGAGCTTGCTCGGTATCAGCTTTTTAACGGGATTTTTGTATGTCTCCGCCATTGTTAACCTCCGAATCCAAACATATTCTTTATCATCGAGCCGATAAAGAACGGGTAGTCTATAAAGTCGTATATGCCCTGCCTCCAAGCACGGATAAACAGGCGTATCAGCAGTATGTGATAGTGAAAATAGAAGCCCCTCACCGAGAGCCTCGACGGTCTCGCGACGACGTGGAGATAGTCCCAGTGGGACGGGTCGCGGGTGATGAGCCTGTCCTTGTACTCCCTGATGAGCTCCGTGTTCATCTCGGGCGTGAATATGGACACGGCGGCGTGCCTGAGGTCGTTCCTGACCGTCCACCTCCATATGCTGCGGAAGTCGGCAGCAGTGAAGTCGAGGTCGACTATGAACATTCCCATAATGTTCACGCCGAGCGAGTTGAGCAGCTTCACTGCCCGCTCGTTGACCTCGTTGCCGAGGCGCTTATTGTACGCCTCGAGGTGCCTGTCATCGGCAGCCTCTATGCCCGTCAGGACGTAGTACAGCCCGATGTCGGCGAGAGAGCGCATTAGCTCGGGGTGAGCGGCGATGAAATCGGCTCTCCCGTAGCAGACATAGCGCTTGCGTATGCCTCTCTGACGTATCAGCGCGGCGAACTGCTCAAGGCGCTTCTCATCGAAGAGAAAATCGTCGTCTATGATGTAGATGTTCTCGCAGTCTATCTCGGCTATCTCGTCGACCACGTCGGCGATGTCGCGCTGAGAATAGACTCCGCAGTTCATTCGGTTCCTGATGCAGAAGCTGCACCTGTAGGGACAGCTGTAGGACGTGCGGACATGAGCCGCGGGCAGCAGCTCGAGGTAGCGGTATCTGTCAGAGTGCTGATAGAAGTAGGTGCGGTCGGGGCGCGGAAGCTCCCTGATATCGTGCGGTACAGCCCTGTTCACGACCCAGCTCCCGTCCCGCTTCCAGCACAGTGAGCTGATACTCTCGGGGGCTGCGCCACTGATGATGTCGGCGACGTGAACGGGGTCAAAGCCCGTGAACACGAAGTCGGTATAGTCGCTGAAAAAGCGTTTATAGCAGCGCTGGGCGTGCAGCCCGCCTATCATCGTGAGCGCGCCGAGCCGCTTTGATTCGCGGGCGTACTCCTTCATAAAGGTCTCCTGCCGAGTCCTGCCGCAGATATATACGGCGCTCGGACGGAGCTCCCGCAGACGCTTCGCAAACGGCACCTTCTCGACCTGACCGTCCCATATGTGCGGCTCAAAGCCCGCCTTCACGAGCACCGAGTATATGTACTCGAGCTCGAGCGGCTCGTTGTCGATGATGCCCGCGAAATCGTACTTCGTGCGCGATATCTCGGGGTGCACCAGCAGAACGGTTTTGTTTTTATCCATAGTCTTGTCCTCACGATTTCAGCTCGTTGTAGGCTATCTTGCCAACAAGAGTCTTCGGGAGCGAATCGTAGAAAAGTATCTCACGCGGCAGAGCATAGGCGGCTATCTCGCTCTTCAGCATTGTCGTCAGCTCGCTGCGGAGCTTGTCCTCGTCGGCGCCCTCTTTGTGCACGACGCAGGCTCTCACGCGCTCACCTCTCAGCTGGTCGGGGACTCCCACGACCGCGCACATAATGACGTCGCTGTGCGAGCTGATGACCTCCTCGAGATTCTGCGGGTAGATGTTGTAGCCGCTCGAGATTATCATGCGCTTGAGACGCTGGCGGAAGTACACATAGCCGTTTTCGCCGATGCAGCCGATGTCGCCCGTGTGCAGCCATATATTGCCGTCCTCACGCATTTTCAGCGTCGCGGCAGTCTCCTCGGGCTCCTTGTAGTAGCCCTTCATCACGCTCGGTCCGCGCAGTATTATCTCGCCCTCTTCGCCCGCGGGGAGCTCATTTCCCTCGCGGTCTATCACCTTGTAGAAGGTATCGGGGTACGGCAGCCCTACGCTCAGCATATCGTCGTATTCGGCAGGCATGAGACAGCTTCCCGTGACGCATTCCGTCAGCCCGTAGCCCTCTCTCACCTTCGCCGTGCAGCCGTGCTCCGCAAGCATATCGTTCAGCTTCTTCTTCGTCGAGGGCGCGAGGGAGTCTCCACCCGAAACGATACATTTCAGGAAGTCGAGCTTCTTTCCCTCGAAGCTCTTGTTCACTATCATTGCCTCGAAAATGGCGGGGACTCCCGCGATGATGTCGGGTCTGTAGCGGAAGAGCAGCTTGTGGAACTCCGCTGCCGAGAATTTCGGCTGGAGCACCGCTGTGCCGCCCAGCACCATGATCGTGTGTATGCACACTCCCAGCCCGAAGCCGTGGAATACAGGCATTACCGACAGCATCTTCATTCCCGCTTCGAGTCCGCCGCAAGCCTCTATGCTTTGCAGCGCAAGGGCGTTGAAGTTCAGATTCGTCAGCATGATACCCTTCGGGCGTCCCGTAGTGCCGCCGCTGTAGAGGATAGCCGCGGTGTCGTCGGAAGCGCCGTGATGCACCTCCGCAGTCCTGCCGCTGCCGCCCGCGATGAAGCTCTTCCAGTCGCGGATAGCGCTCTTCGGCGGCTTCTTGCCCATCACCGAATAGCCGACCTTTATGTGCAGCGGCATGCTGTCGCTGACGCTCACCTTCACGGCGTTCAGGTCGGAGCACTTCTCCATCACGCGCTCTATTTTGTCGGATATGAGGTCGACCGCGAATATCAGCCTGCTGTCTGTGAGCTTCACGAAGCGCACTATCTCATTCTCGGCGGACATCGGGTGTATCATGTTCGCGACCGCACCCGTCATATTTATCGCGTAGAACAGGTACACAGCCTCGGGGGTGTTCGGCAGGCACACCGATACCGCGTCGCCGCTCTTTACGCCTGCCGCCCTAAGAGCCGCGGCACACCTGCCTATCTCGGTGATGAGCCTGCTGTAGCTCACGCTCCTGCCGAAGTAGTTCAGCGCGCAGTATTCGGGGTATTTCTCGGCTGTCCTCGCGGTCAGCTCGTATATCGTGCAATCAGGGTAATCAAGATGTCTTTTCATTTTTCTTCCCAGCTTTCATAAGAAGTGAAGTGCTTGCCTCTGAGCTCCTCGGCAGGCATAGCCTTCCTCAGCAGTCGGGCGACCTCGTTGTAGAGCCGCCTGTTCGTTATCTCGGGAGTTTCGCCGTACTCCATCGGCTTGCCGAATATCACCGTCAGTCTGTGGCGCGGGAAAAGCGAATAGTCTCCCGCTATCGCGTAGGGCACGATGACTGCTCCCGTGCGCTCCGACATCACAGCCGCGCCGAATTTGAACGGCAGCAGCAGCTCGTCCGTATAGTTGCGCTTGGCTTCGGGAGATACGTTCACGAGCTCGCCCCGTCCGAGCGCTTCCACCGCAGCTTCGAGAGCGGCGGGATTGTGCTTTGCGTGGAGGTCGACGGGGATAGTCCCCGCGCTCCTGAACAGGAAGCCGAACGCGGAATCGTGCAGCTCCTTCTTCGCGAGAGTCCTGACCACGCGCCTTGTCGAGACGTCGATGAGTATCGGGTCGAGTGCGTGCTTGTGGTTGCCTGCGATGACAGCGGCACCGCTCTGCGGGATATTTTTGCTCCCGATGATACGCGGTCTGAATATGGCTCTGAAAACAGGCGCGAGAATAAAGCGCGCTGCCCTATAGAATGTGTACATCCCGCTGTTCCTCCCTTGTCCGCGTGAAAAGTCCATAAATCATTATAGTACGCCGCCGTGCTTTTGTCAACAAGCCGTGCTCCCGTATCTATATCATACACCAATGCGGCGGGTTTTAGTATATGAGAACTGTAATTATGTCAGTTACATATGTAACGGCTTGCGTGACAATTGTAAGCAACAGCCCCCTAAGAGATTGATTTGCACCCGATGATGTGGTATAATTAATGTGTACTCAATAACCGCCGTCAGGCGGTTATTGCCCCGAACTTCGTTCGGGGTGCGCAAATTCTTTATAAAATGTAGAATTTGCGCGTCACATTAATTGATGTCAAGCTCATTTTGCCCTAAAGGGCAAAACAAAGTGCAAGAAAAATCATAAAAGCTATTATTTTTCTTGCACTTTGACAACTCAAAAATACCTTTAAAAAGCTGTATTAAGGCATTTTTGAGTTGTTGAGCAGACATTAATTAAAGCAAACAATTCGCGAAAGGAGATACGGCTATGACCGCACTTATCCTTGCTTCGGGAGTCGGCTCGCGTATGGGCGATATCACCGCTCAGCGACCGAAATGCATGACTCCGCTGCCCGACGGAGAGACCATACTGAGCCGTCAGCTCCGCCAGCTCTGCGCTGCGGGCACAGATAAAATAGTCATCACTACGGGAGCCTTCGCCGATGTGCTGCGGGACTACGTGAGCTCGCTCGGCGTCGCGGCAGAGGTAATCTTCGTGCACAACCCCGACTTTGAAACGACCAACTACATATACTCGATGTTCCTCGCGGAAAAGGAACTCGATGGCGATATACTGCTCCTGCACGGCGACCTCGTCTTCGAGGATACGGTGCTGCAAATGATAGCGGGCAGCAGTACGAGTGCCATGGCGGTGAGCACCACGCGCCCGCTCCCCGAGAAGGACTTCAAGGCTGTCATAAGCGGCGATACCGTAAGAGCTGTCGGCATTGACTTCACCAAGAACGCCGCCGCAGCTATGCCGCTATACAGGCTCACCGACGCCGACCGCAGGACGTGGCTGACACAGATAGGCTCGTACTGCCGCAGCGGCGACTCGCAGAAGCTGCGCTGCTACGCCGAAAACGCGCTCAATGAGGTGTCCGATAAATGCAGCATTCGTCCCGTTGATTTCACAGGGCTGCTGTGCGCGGAAATTGACACTCCCGACGACCTCGCCGCAGTCTCCGCGGAGCTCGCGTGCCTGAAAAGCCGCCGCGTTTATATGTGCTTTTCGGCTGACGTTATCCACAGCGGACACATTAATATGATACGCAGGGCAGCTGCTCTCGGAAGGCTTACTATCGGCATAATGACCGACAGGGCTGTCACCGCGTACAAGCACCTCCCGCTCGTTGCGTACGCTGACAGAGCCGAGCTTTTCAGGAATATAAACGGAGTAGCCGAGGTCGTGCCGCAGGACACCCTCAGCTACAGGGACAACCTCACTCGGCTGAAGCCCGATATCGTCGTACACGGCGACGACTGGCGCAAGGGCTTCCAGCAGCCCGTGCGCGAGGAGGTGGTGTCAGTGCTTGCGGGATACGGCGGAAAGCTCGTCGAGTTCCCCTACTCCGACGACCCTGCCGTCTCTGCGGCGGAGCGCAGCATGAGGTGCGCGCACGCCCTCCCCGACTACCGCAGAGGCGTGCTGAGAAAGCTCCTCGACACCAAGCGCAACCTCACGGCGATAGAGGCGCACAGCGGGCTCACGGGGCTCATCGCCGAGAACTCGCGAGTCTACGAAAACGGCACCGTACGGCAATTCGACGCCATGTGGATATCCTCGCTCTGCGACTCGACATCGCGCGGAAAGCCCGACATCGAGCTCGTCGATATGACCGCTCGTATGCGCACCGTCAACGAGATAATGGAGGTCACGACAAAGCCCGTCATTTTCGACGGCGATACGGGCGGGCTCACCGAGCATTTCGTCTACACCGTCCGCACCCTCGAGCGCACGGGCGTTTCGATGGTCATAATCGAAGACAAGTCGGGGCTGAAAAAGAACTCGCTCTTCGGCACCGAGGTCGAGCAGGTACAGGCTGACACCGAGGAATTCTGCCGCAAGATATCGGCGGGCAAAAAGGCGCTCAAGACCGACGAGCTGATGATATGCGCACGCATCGAGAGCCTTATCCTCGGAATGGGCATGGACGACGCACTGAGGCGGGCTCTCGCCTATACCGCGGCGGGCGCAGATGCGATAATGATCCACAGCAGGAGCAGCTCGCCCGATGAGGTGCTGACATTCGCGCGCCTTTTCCGCGAGCAGGACGGCTTCACGCCGCTCGTGTGCGTGCCGACGAGCTACAGCTCTGTCACGGAGGAGGAGCTGTACTCCGCAGGCATAAACATCGTGATATACGCAAATCAGCTCACACGCTCCGCATTTCCCGCGATGCAGCAGACTGCGGAGTCTATCCTGCGGACGCACTCCGCCGCAGAATGTGAGGAGATGTGTATGCCGTTCAGAGAGATAATCCGACTTATACCCGAGGAGTACTGATATGGAAAAGCAACTGATAATGCGAGGAAAAAACGGCTACGGCGAGCTCGAGGAGCACCTTCTGTCGCACGGCTGCAAAAGGCTCATGCTGGTGTGCGGAGGCTCGCTGTCGGGCACTGCGGCGGGAGCTTTTTTCAGCGCTCTCACGAAGCGCACGGGCATTGAGGTCGTACGTTTCGGCGGCTTCTCGCCGAATCCCGACTACGACGACATCGCCGTGGGTGTGAGAGCTTTCCGCGAGAGCGGCTGCGACGCTGTTTGCGGTGCGGGCGGCGGCAGTGCGATGGATACGGCAAAATGCATCAAGCTCTTCGCGGAGATGTCTGACGAGACGCCGTATGTCGAGCAGCCCATCGTCCCAAATAGTGTGCCGCTCATCGCAGTCCCGACTACGGCGGGCAGCGGCAGCGAGGCTACGCGGTTTGCCGTCATTTACCGCGGCGGCGTGAAGCTCTCCGTAGCGAGCGGGAGCTGTCTCCCCGCGGCTGTGCTCCTCGACCCCGACGCGCTCGTTACGCTCCCCGACAGGCACAGGTGCGCGGCAATGCTCGACGCTCTCTGCCACGCCATAGAGTCGCTGTGGTCGGTGAGCTCGACCGACGAGAGCCGCGGTTACTCCCGCGAGGCGATACGCATGATAATGGCAAATATGGAGGGCTACTCCGCCCGCGACAGCAGCTGCTCCGCCGCTATGATGGAGGCGGCTCACCTCGCGGGACGTGCCATAAATATCACCACCACGACCGCCGCTCACGCCATGTGCTACAAGCTCACAACGCTCTACGGCTTGCCGCACGGACACGCCGCCGCGCTGTGTCTGCCCGAGGTCTACCGCTTCCTGTGCGAAAACTGCGCCACAGCTCAGCTGCGCGGCGTGCTCGGAGAGATACCGCTGCTGCTCGGCTGTGACGGCTTCGATACGGCGCTCGCGCTGCTGAGAGAGCTCCCGCGGAGACTGTGCACCGACTCTGTACCGCAGGCGACCGACGTCGAGCTCGGGCTGCTCGCCGATTCCGTGAACCCGCAAAGGCTGAGCAACACGCCCGTCGTCCCCGACAGGGACGCAATAAATGAAATGTATATCCATATTCTCGGGAGGAGGTAAGCCATGCTTGCTGAAAGATTCATCGACATCATCGGAGCGGATTTCTTTGCGGGAGTCCCCGACAGCGCCCTGCGCGGGCTGTGCGACTGCCTGTACGACCGCTTCGGCACCGACGGCAGACACCATCTCATTGCCGCCAACGAGGGCAACTGCGCTGCTGTGGCTGCGGGATATCACCTGTCGACGGGAAGGGTGCCTGTCGTGTATATGCAGAATTCGGGCGAGGGCAATATCATCAATCCCGCCGCAAGTCTGCTGAGCAGGGAAGTCTACGGCATACCGGTGCTATTTGTCATCGGCTGGCGCGGAGAGCCCGATGTCCGCGACGAGCCGCAGCATATCTTTCAGGGAAAGGTCACTCTCAGCCTGCTCGATACGATGGAGATACCCTACACAGTGATAAGCCGCGGCACAAGCGAGACGGAGCTGCGCGAATTTATGGCGTCTGCCGCAGAGCTCTTCTCTCAGGGCAGACAGGCGGCGCTCGTTGTGCGCAGCGGCGCGCTCGAATACCCGCACAAGGTCAGCTACCGCAACAGCTTCACCCTCACGCGCGAGGAGGCGGTCAGGCACATCGCTGCGGCGGCGGGTGATGACCCTATCGTCGCGACTACGGGCAAGGCGGGGCGCGAGCTCTATGAGGTGCGGCAGGCGCTCGGTCAGGACCACAGCCGCGATTTTCTCACCGTCGGCTCGATGGGACACTGCTCCTCTGTCGCGCTCGGTATCGCGCTGAATTCACGCTCGCGGGTGTGGTGCATTGACGGGGACGGTGCCGCGATAATGCACATGGGCGCTATGTCGGTCATAGGTGCTCAGTCGCCGAGCAACCTCGTGCACATCGTCATAAACAATCAGGCGCACGAATCCGTCGGAGGTATGCCGACCTCCGCGGGACAGACCGACCTCGCTGCCGTTGCGGCTGCCTGCGGCTACAGTCAGACATTCACCGCGAGCACTGCCGCCGAGCTCGACGAGGTGCTGGAAAGGGCTAAGCTCAGCGGCGTGCTGACCTTCATCGAGGTGAGGGCTGCCATAGGCGCAAGAGCCGACCTCGGCAGACCGAGCACCTCCCCGACCGAGAACAAGCTCGCCTTCATGACACATCTGAGGGAGCTGAACAGCTAAAAAAACGCAGGAAAGGTCGTCCCTCTCCTGCGTTTTTTGCTTTATTCACTTTTCGAGGAAGATGACGAACTCCATTTCCGAGGTCTCCTCGATACGTCTTGCGTGGACGCTGCCGCCGAGTGCCCGCGCCGTCTCGTGGACGACGTACAGACCTATACCGCTCCCGCTCTTGTCGGCGGCATTCGAGCCGCGCCAGTAGCTCCTGAACACGTACGGGAGCTCGCTCTCGGGCAGGAGCTCTCCCCTGTTGCGGACGGATATCGAAAAGCCGTCGTCCTGCTTCATCATCTGCACCGTTATGCCGCTTCCGTCGCCGTATTTCAGCGCATTCTCGAGCAGCTGGTTCACCGCGCGGTAGAGCGCGTACTTGTCGCTCTCGAGCACGGGAGCGCCCTTGCACTCCACTGTGAACGGTATGCGCAGGAGCCTCATCCTGTCGGCGTATTCGCTGCGGACGAGCTCCGCGAGCTCGCTCAGACTGAAGGTGCTCATCTCGATGTCACAGCCGTCGAGCGAGGCGTCCGACGCAGACATCAGCTCCTCCGCAAGGGACTGTATCTTCTCGGCATTTTTGTCTATTTTATCGGCAATGTCGGCGGTAGCGCCCGCGTCGGTGTACAGTCCCGTGCGCACGGCGTCGGTATAGAGCCGTATATTCGCCACAGGAGTCTTCACGCCGTGCGCAATGGAGGTCACGAGCTTCTGGTGCTCGCCCTCGAGGTTGTGTATGCGCCTGCTGTTCGCGGCGAGGACGTCCGTGAGCATATTCATTCCCCACACATACTTGCCGAAGAAGCGGCTCCTGCTCTCGGGGAGCTTCTGTATGTCCCGAAGCCGCGCGAGCCTTTCGGGGTAGTCGGAGAGTCTCCTGAACGGCAGTATCACCTTGATATACGTGCCTGCGAGGAACACCACCACGAGCACGAAGCAGACTGTCAGCGCGATGTTCACGCACAGCCTCAGCATATCTGACGAGTTGTCCGCGAAACGGTACTCCACGAGTCCCGCGAGGGAGCCGTCCGCGCTGTAGAGGCTGCACACCGCGCAGCGCTCGTCGGCAGCTGCGCAGAAGACATTGCTGCCGTCGTCCGTGAGCGGTATGAAGCGTATCGACTCGGGAGCCATCTCCCCGTAGTCTGCGCTCCACTGACCGAAGCCGTCGGCGATAATGCTCTCGGGAGCCTCGCCGCTCTCCGCAAACGTCGTGCTTATGCTGTGATTTATCCTGTTCACGACCACGTTCCTGTCGCTGAGCTGTCTGCCGTAAAGCTTGTCAAAAACGAGGTTGAACCCCGCTATTACCGCGATAAACAGCGCCGCCGCGACAGCTATCATACGTGCTACCCTTCTCATGAGCCGTCACCGAATCTGTAGCCGACTTTCCACACCGTCTGTATCAGCTGTGGAGAATTCGGGTCGTGCTCTATCTTTTCGCGCAGCCAGCGTATATGCACGCTGACGGTGCTCGGCTCGGTGAAGCAGTCCGCTCCCCACACGGCGTTGAAGAGCTCCTCCTTGCCGACAGCCTTGCCCTCATGCTCCATGAGGTATTGCAGCAGCTCGAACTCCTTTGCGTTGAGCCGCAGCTCCCTGCCGCCGAGGGTCACGCGCCGCGAAGCCGTATCGAGCGTTATGCCGCAGCTGCTTATGACTTTCCCCGACTCGCTCGGAGACTTGCGCTTCATCAGCGCGCGCACCTTCGCCGTGAGCACCTTCACCGAAAACGGCTTGTCGATATAGTCGTCCGCGCCCGTCTCGTAGCCGAGGAGCTTGCTGTCCTCGTCGGTCTGCGCGCTCATCATCAGGATCGGGATATCCTGCGTTTTGCGTATCTCCGTACACGTCTCGTAGCCGTTCATCGCGGGCAGCATGACGTCGAGCAGGATAAGGCGGAAGCTCCCGCCTTTAAGCAGCACAAGGGCTTCCTCGGCAGAGCTGCAAAGCTCCGCCGAAAAGCCCTCTTTTTTCATGAAATCCCTCACGAGCTGTCCCAGCTCGGAGTCGTCCTCTATTATAAGAATGTCGGTCATATCGTTCTCCGAAAGATCAATTGTATTCAGTCTTGCCTCCAGCTGCCGAGGTCAATGAAAACGGGCTCGTCGTCAACGCCGTCGGTGTCCGTGAGGATAGCCTGCAGCGTGCACGTCGAATAGTCCGCCACCGCCATATGCACGAGGCTGTTGCTTCGGATACGGGTGAGGTCGTTGTCCGTGCGCTCGCAGGTCAGGAGCTGCCTCATGCGCGCGGGAGAGAGCTCCCTCTCGCCGCTGAATAGCTCGTTGTACCTCCTCCACCTGATGATGTTGTCGGTGGAGGACGTGATGCCGTCGGCATTGCCCTTGGCTGCGAAGGAATTCACCGCGCAGATGTAGTCGGGACTGTCCCACGTGAGCCCATCCGTCAGCGGCGTGGAGCTGTCGCGTATAAGCGGCGTGCCGTCCTCGGCTGAGACAGGAAGCTCTGCCACAACAGCGTCGTTTCTGTCGGTGGCGAGCACGTTCACGCAGTAGGGATAGCGCGGCGCATTGCTCACGAGATACTGCGCGGCTTCGCGGGCGGTGGTGCAGTTCTCGAGCGCGTACCTTATGCCGTAGGTGTAGCTCACCTTGTCTTCGCAGCTATATTCTACCATATTTTGCGTGCCGACGTCAAGCTCCCCGAGCATGACGCCGTCGTCGTTCACGGCGGTGAGAATGGTCAGCGAGCCGAGATATGAGAGCGAAACAAAGCTCTTGTCGCCGTTTTTCATGTGCAGGAGCGTGTGGACCTTGCAGAGCTGATTTTCGCTGCCGAGCTGCCACTCGAGCACACGGCAGGTAAGCCGCTCGCCCGTCGAGGTGACGCTGCCGTCGGCGGAAATGGCGCTGCACGCCGTCGCGCGCAGGACATCGGGTATGAGCTGCACGAGCACGGCTTCCTCCTTCGAGAGTATGCCGTCCTCGCGAATGCCCGTGCTGTCACCGCTTATCCTGTCGGCGAAGCCCTCGAGCTCCTCCCTGTAGTCGCGCTCGAGAGAGGCGCGGAACTTCTCCGTCCTGTTCTCGATGCCCGAATAGTCGCCGTTAAGGTCGTTGAAGGCAGCTTTGATGTTCTCGAAGATGTAGCCCTCGCAGAAGAGCGCGTAATCCTCATAGGCAAGCTGTATCGCCTCGGCATATGCGGCTCCCGCGGCGTAAGGAGAGCCCTTCTCGCGGTCGAGCGTGACGTCGAAGTAGCTGTCCCTGCACTCTATCACGCACAGCCCGTCGGAGCTGCGGACAGTCCTGTTCGTCTTCTCCTTAACGGGCGTGAGGTCGTCACCGCTGTTGTCCCTGTATATATCGGAGACGGGACGGAGCGTGCTCGCACCCTGCTCGGGGATAACGAAGCCCTCGTAGCCCTTTCTCCCGCAGCCGCTGAGCGCGCAGGTGAGCGCGAGGGCTGCCGCAAGTATCGGTATCGTCTTTTTCCTGTTCATAGCCCGCTCCTTACCAGCCGCGCTCCATGAGCCAGCCGCTGAGACGGCGCTCCCTCTCGGGGAGAGTCTCCTCGCCGCCGAGCTTGCCAAGCTCGATCTCGCCCTGTATATCGCCGTCCATGAGGTAGAGCACCTTGTCGCTCATCGCCGCGACCTTCACGCTGTGCGTCACCATCATTATGCTCGTGCCCTCGCGGTTGGCATTCGTCAGCTCGCGCATGACGTCCGCGGCAGCCTTGGAGTTGAGCGCACCCGTGGGTTCGTCCGCGAATATCACCTTCGGCTGATTGATGAGTGCCCTGCAAAGGCAGGCGCGCTGGAGCTGTCCGCCCGACACCTCGTTGACCTCGTGCTCGGCGGTCTCGATTATCCCGAGCCTGCGCATGAGTGCCTCCGCACGCTTGTTGGCTTCGCCGTGAGCCATTCCCGACTGGTACGCGGGGAGCACGATGTTGTCGAATATGCACAGCTTCTTCATCATGTACATCTGCTGGAATATGAAGCCCATCTCCGTGAGGCGGAGCTTCGCGAGCTCCTTTTTGCTGAGCGAGCCGAGGTCTCTGCCGTCGAAATCGGCAGTCCCCGAGGTCATCGCGTCCATGCCGCTGACCGTGTAGAGCAGGGTCGACTTGCCGCTTCCGCTCGGTCCCATTACGGTGACGAATTCGCCCTCGCCGAGCTCGAAGCTGATATTCCTCAGCACGTTGTTGCTGTTCTTCCTTACAATGTATGTCTTGCAAAGGTCCTTGACCGATAGTACCGTATTCATTGTGTCCCTCCGTTTATTCCTCGGATATCTTCCATATGCCGATGTGCTTTATGCCCCTGAGCGTGAACGCCGCCGTCAGCAGGAAGCAGCCCAGCATAAGCAGCGGTATGACTATAAAGCTCACAGGGAATTCAAACTCGAACCTCATTCCCGAGACTCCGTACTGCCGCATGAAGACCTCGAAAAGGTAGTTGCCGAGCGTCCATATGTAGACCTCGCCGAACGCCAGCGATATCATCAGCAGCAGCGCTATCCTGAGCATATACTCTGCCTTTATCGAGATGCCGCGGAAGCCCATGCTCTTGAGCAGTGCCGTTTCGGGCACCTCCTCGGCGATGAATATGCTCATGTACAGGTAGGTTATCAGCATGAGCACCAGCAGCACTGCTCCGCCCACGCCGTACTCGAGCAGTACGAACAGCCTGTCGAAGTTGCCGATGGCTCGGCTTACTGCCTGTTTGCCGCTGTATATCTCGCCGTCGAAATGATCCCTCATCTGCTCTATTACAGCGGGCTTTTCACTCTCGGGAGCGTCGATGACAGCGCCCGTCCAGCGGTATCCCCACTTGTACGCGCCCTCGTACTCGTCGCCCATGATGAGGAGGGGCGTCTGCTCCTCCATATAGTCTATCAGCGCGGTTATCACTATCTCGTGCTCGTTTTCGACCGAGCCCGTGTGGTCCTCGTTGTTCTCGTTTATCCTGACCTTTATCACGTCGCCCGTCTTCACGCCTATCTTCTTCGCCGTGAACGCGCTCATCGCGGCTTCGTTCGCGAGCCTCGGAGCCGTGCCTCCCCTGCGGTAGGTGTACTTCTCGGGCTCGCCGTCTTTCCACATGATGTCGATAAAGGTGATGCTTTCGTCGTCGTGCAGGATGTATCCGCCGCCGTAGTTGATCACGTCGATGTGCGCGGGTATGTCCGCTTCCGCGAACCTGTCGTTTATCACCTCGTAGAACGTCTTGCCCGTCTTCATCATTTCCCTGCTGATGTCGTCACTCTCCTCGTCGCTGAGACCGAAGCTGAAATCGTAGTCGTGGTAGAGCCAGTAGCGCGTGTAATGCGGATTGACGATACTGTGCCGCACATTGAATACGAGCAGCAGTATTGCCACGCCGAGCGAATACGCGATGATGAGGAAGATATACCGCTTGAAGCGCCCGAGGATATCCGTGAGCGCGAGGAACAGCGGTACCGACATCCTCTTCCGCTTGTGCAGGAACATCGGGAAGCCCTTGCCGAAGCGCTCGCCGCGGTTCTCGCCATGTATCGCGTCGATGACCGATATGCGCTTTATCCTGCGCATTACAAAAAGCGAGAAGGCTATCATCACCGTTATCATCACCGCGACAGACAGCACGCCTATCAGCACCATTATGTAGCGCTCGGGGAGGATACTGTCGGGTCCGAACATATTCACGAGCATAGCCGCGAGCGGGAGTCCCGCCGCTATGCCCATGGCTCCGCCGACCACGGCAAAGGCTATATATTTCGCCGCAAACAGCCAGCGGAAGCTGAACGACTCTATGCCCAGCGCCTTCATCATGCCTATCTCTTTTTCGTCGCTTTTGAGGTCGGCTACGAGAGTGAAGCGTATGGTCATAAAAATTATCGTGATGAGGAAAACGCTTATCAGTATGATGAACGCTGCGATTATCCGCGTCATCACTACGTCATTGCTGAGGTTGTCGCTGTGTGACAGCGTCACCGTAGGTACGCCGTTCTCATCAAGCTTTTCGCTGAGCTCGTCCTGCTTTTCGTCGGAGGCGTCCCTGAGGCATACGGAATAGGAGGTATATTTGCGCACGCAGTCCCTCGTGAGCACCTCGAAGTCCGCATCGGAAACTATGTATCTGCGCACGGCGTCATCGGTGTTCTCCTTGAATATGCTGCACACCTTGAGCTCGTAGGTATAGCCCGAATCCGTCGTGAAGCGCAGTATATCGCCACGCTTTATGCCGGTCTCCAGCGACACTCCCACGGACACGGCAACGCAGCCGTTGGGGACGTAGAAGGGCTTGTCGTCGGTGTCGTAGTAGAGGTCGTGCTCGTGCGGGAGAGTCGAGAGGCACTGTGTCCTGCTGGTCAGATAATAGCTGTGCTTCTTCTCGTCGCAGTCGGGAAAGTCGAGGTTCGCGATACCTATCCTCGCTATCGCGGAAGCTTCCCACTCCGTGACGTTTTCATCCTCACCGAGCACCTTTACGGTCTTCTCACGTATCTCATCTCTGTCGCCTCTGGTGTCGAGCGTCCAGAAAATTGTATCGGAGCTTTTGCATAGTCTCTCCGCCGTCTTCTCACTCGTGATTATGGAGAATATCTGCACAGAGCCCGCAAACACGAGTATCGACGCAACGGATATGAACACGAACAGTATCACGTTCAGACCACGCTTGCGTTTCAGGTCGCTTTTCAGCATTTTAAAGAACATAGTCCGGTCTCCTTATGGGTTTCGTTGATACAATCATAGCACACCGAAGTTTAAAAAGTCTTTAAATGGTAATATAATTATATCCGCAAAAATGCCGAAATACCGCCTTTTATCATTTCTGATTTGGCGGTATTTCGATACAATTGTATGTAAAAGTGTATGTAAAGTCACCTTGAAATTTTTTTCATTTCTTCAACGAGTTTGGTAACATCTTGATGTATATATACCTCGGCGGTCGTGGAATAGTTTGCGTGACCGATTATCTTTTGCAGGCTCTCGGGCTTTACTCCCGCGGCTGAGCTGATAGAGGCAAAGGTATGTCGAGCACAGTGCGGAGTCAGTCCGTCGGGGGAGATTCCTGCACTTATTATCCCGACGCCAAAGACGTCTTTGCGAAACTGAGCTGTAGTCATCGGGAAAAGCCTTCCTGTTCCGACATCCTCGCACCACTTGCGGACAAATACCGTTAGCTCGGGTATTGCAGGAGGAAGCGGAACGATACGGTTCTTGCCCGCCTCGGTCTTTTCGCCGCCGATGACGATACCGCGTTCGAGGTCGACACTGTCAACGGTCAACGCAACAACCTCACCGATTCGGAAGCCTGTGTAAATCATAAACAGCACCGCCTGAACGTTCTTGTCGTCGGAGTGCTCCCACAGCTGGGATATCTCCTCGGAGGTAAAGATACGCTTCTCCTTCTTCTCGAACTTGGGAATCTTCACGAATTCGGCGTAGTTCTTCGCGACGATATCGTTCTCCTGGGCGTACTTGCACAGCATGATTGCCATTGTCTTGATAACATCGCAGGCGCTCTTTGAGGTCGCCTTGTCGATGATGTTTTGTATATGTGCTGTGCGGAGCTCTCTGATAGGCATTTCCTGCACGTCTTTGAAGCGTTTCCACATCGCAGAGTATAAATGTACTGCCGAATCCGATACGCCCTTAAAATGCGTTTTTGACCACATTTCGTAGATGTCCCCGACCGTCGCGTTATATAGTGCAGGTCTGCCGTTCTTGACAAAGTCGTCGAGAGCCTCCCGCGCTTCCGTTCTCGTGGCATAGCAGCCGATATACTGTCTCCCTTGCCCGTACTTACTGGAAGGGGCAACAGCTATCCACGGCTTCTTGTAGCGCTTATCATAGTGAATCGTGCCGGTGCCGTGCTCGCGCTTGTGATATTTTGGCTTCGGCTTGACGACCTGCTTCTTGCCGCAGTAATTACAGTATGCCGAGCCGTCAGGAATCTCTTTTTTACATTTGATACATAACATAAAAATGCACCTCTTTCTTGACATAACTTGAAAGACGTGCTATAATATCATTGCTTCGATGTGTGTTATAGCACGTCTGCTCCCCTTGTGGTGTTCCAGCACCGCAGGGGGATTTTTTATTTGTTTTTCTTGAAAAATGCAAGGTCGTGATAAAAGGAAATCTTATTTTGGCAGAATAAAAAAGTCCCATTCCTCTATCATAAGAACTTTTTTTCCTTGATTTTGCAATTCTAAAGCCTTCTCGATTTTTCGCCCGTATGAACCGTAATACCATTGGCTGTGTCCGAGGCTACCAATGATTAGATAATCTGTTTTTCCATTGACGTCCCTTTTAATTTGGGCTCCTAATGATGTGAGCTTATTTTCGATATCTTCAATTTCAGCTATTTCAAAATCGCCTGTAAGGACAACTGATTTTTCATTCAAATCAGAATAATTTGCATTTATCATACACGATTTCATATTAGCTGCCGACTGTTTTGTTCGGTCTAATGGCTTGTGGTATACTCCGTTGTAGAACCGCTTTAGATTTTCATAAACATTGAAGTTGGCAAGGCAATCATTTATAGCCCTATGTGCTTGATATTCGATTTTGAAATATCGCGCAAGAGTAGTCAATCTGTAGTTATATACTTTGATTTCACATTTTCGCGAGTAATGTAAAGTATCGATCATATCATTATTCATAGGTTTACGATTGAGTCGCGAACAAACAGCGTTTATAACATTACAATCGAATGAGCGAATGTTATGCCCAATAATTATATCATTTCCAATGAAATTTATGTATTCTCCGATAACTTGCTCAATCGTGGGAGCCGAGGCTACCATTTCATTCGTTATGCCAGTTAAAGCAGAAATGTTTTGTGCAATAGGTTCTGGTGGTTTTATAAGCACATCGAAGGTATTAACAATCTTTGAGTTCCTGACTTTTACGGCAGCAAGTTCGATTATGTGTGCCTTGTTTGAATACTTGCTCGAAGTCTCTAAGTCAATGACTGTGTAATCATTGATTTTTTCATACAGTAGTTTTCCTGTTCCAGTATTCTTAACGGACGGCTTTTTGAATAAAAAATCAAATAATCCCATAATACACCTCCTATTAGTACGAACGCTGAGACTGAATAACTTTACCGACAACAGCAACGTCATTCATCTGCTCGTGCTCGAACACACGCGGCGGATAGTAAGGGTTGACAGAAGTCAGGGTTATACGGTCACGGTCGATTCTCACGCGCTTGACAACGCCGTCCTCGCCGTCTATACGAACTACTGCATAGCACTCGGTTTCGAGCGTCTCCTGCTCCCGAACAAGCACACGGTCTCCGTCGTGGAGCTCGGGTTCCATTGAGTCGCCCTTGACGGTGAGCCAGAAATAATCATAGCCCTCATGGAGGAGCTCGCAGTCGGTCAGGATATATCCCTCGATGTTGTCCTCAGCGTGGCAGCTCAGCCCTGCGGCAACTCTGCCGACGAGCGGAACAGGCTTAGTGTTCGCGCGAATGTCGGAGGCGGTGAGGCGAGATTCAGACTTATCCTCTAATTCGAGGAAGGTCGAGGGCGGCACTTTGAGTGCACTTGCATATTTAGCAATTCTATCTTTGCGCATATTCTTTATGTTTCCGCTTTCGTATCTGCTTATTGTTGCCTCCGATACGCCGACAAGTTTAGCGACTTCGAGCATAGTGAGTCCTAATTCGATTCTACGTTGTTTCAAGTCAAACATTGTCGCACCTCCTTTATTTAGTATAGCTTTATTATATCACGCTTTTTGCAAAAATGCAAGTAAAATTGCAAAAAAAAGAAAAAACTTGCAAAAACGTATTGACATTTTGCAAATGATGTGATATTATAGACTTACGGAACGCAAGAGGGAGGTGACACAGTGAATCCAACAGAATTTCAGGTCGCTCAGATACGTGCTGGAGTAGATAAAGAGGACTTAGCAAAACACCTCAACGTCAATCTTACTACTATTTACAGGAAAATCAACGGCGAATCCGACTTCACTTTATCTGAGCTGAAAGCGCTGAAGAAGGTGCTCAACCTGTCTAACGACGATGTTGACCGCATTTTTTTTAACGATTCACTTACGGAAACGCAAGAAACCAACTAAAACGAAAGGAGGGAGAGAGTGAAGCCCGAAATCTATAAGAAGGCAAAGCTGCTTGAAGGCATCGACCGCAAGGACTGGATTGACATCAAGCGCATAGTCGACGAGGCGTTCGACCAAAAAGAAAGAGAGCTCAAAGATAGTATCAAGCTCTCTGCGGACACATTGTCCAAAATATCTGAGACAGGTCTGTTCTAAATCTTGGATATGAAGTATTGCGCTGCGACCTCGGCAATGAACGGCAGCGAGAACGAGCCTATTTTGGAAGCCTTATCCATAATTTCTTTCCAAGCTGACTCGCTTCGGATATTCGCCAAGAATTCGTGACCTTTTGGCGTAAGGTCAACTATCATATAACTTTCATCAATCATACGGGAATAATCGGTAAAATACCCGCTGAGATAGCATTGATGTATATGATACGCAACTTCTCCATATTCATATTTGCTCAGCTGCTGGAATTCGACATAATTCTCTTCATCAATGCTCATCACTGAATGATAGCCAGTATTCTCTTCAACAGCAAACAAAATATCCCTGATACAGTCAGGATTCAAACGCATTTCAACACCTCCTTTCCGCTTTAATTATAGCAGGCAGAGAGGGAAAACGCAAGAAAGGAGCTAAACCGTGGACAAACCTATTATTGAATCGAGAACTATCCTCGACGATAGCACGCATATCCGCGTGAGCAAGAAGTCAAAGGAGCTCATCGACGACATTGCGAAACGTTCGGGACGCAGTCAGGCGGTCGTTGCCGACCGTATGATAGCGTTTGCGTACGAGCGCGTAGTCATCGAGGGCGAAGACAGCGACGAAGAATGAAAGGAGAATCACTATGGCAAAGATAATGGTAGTAATCGGAATCAAGGAAGCCGCGGCGATACTCCGCGAGCACGGCATGAAGATTTCGGACGCGGACCTTCGGGCGGGTCTGGAACAGAAGGTATACCCGTTCGGCGACGCGGTCATCGTCACATCTCAGCCCGTATTTCACATCTACAAGCCCAAGCTCATGGCGTGGATAGCCGAGCGCTCGGAAGAACAGGAGGCGACAGCATGACCGACGAAATGACAAGCAGAATGGGCTCAGTGCTCTTGCTGGTGCTTGCGCTCCTGCTCGCACAGCCGTATTGTATAAGCTTCCGCGAGTGGTTCTGCCACAGGCTCGCAGTTGTCAAGCGGTGCAGACTCAGACGCGCGGCGATACGTACTAATCTGTCACTGTACAAGCAGACGGGCGAGAGCTACTACATAGACCGCGTTCGCGAGCTCGGGAGGTGATGACTATGACAGAAGAACAGCG
>JAUMVH010000015.1:7011-24717 GCA_030530245.1 Ruminococcus sp. | reverse complement strand
GACCGAGCAGCGACGCGATAATGCCCGCGTAGCGCTCATCGTAGGAGACTATCCTGCTCGCGAGCGAGACAAAGCCGTCGCAGCTGTCGAGCCCCTGCTCGCGCAGCTCATTGCCCTTTACCGAGGTTATCGGCAGGAAGGTCGCACGTCCGCCGTGCTGCTCCTTGAGGAAGCGTATGCACCTCTTGGCAATGTCCTCGTTCTCGACGATTATGTTCTGCATAGCGCCGCCGAGGGCAGTCTCGACCGCGACCGCGTACTCGGGCTCGACACTGATGTTCTGCGCGACCGTACCGAGCACGCCGCCGATACGTCCCTGCTTCGAGGCTTTGAGCACCTGCTTTACGCTTCCCGCAAAGCCCTCCATATTGTTCTCGAGGTCGCTGAGAATTTTCCTGCGCTGCTGCTTGTCCTTGAGCTCGAAGAGCACCTTCTCGAAGTCCTCCTTCGCGCGCTCAAAGCCCTGCTTTCGTGAGCTGTACAGCCTCTCGAGACCGCTGAGCCTGTTACCGAGCTCGGCGCTGTGCTCCTCATTCTTGGCGGTGAGCTTCTCGTTCTCGGCGATCTTCCCGTCGTACTCGGCGAGCGCCTTCTCGGTGTCGCCCGACTTCTCGCGGAGCTCCGCGAGACGCGCCTCCTCGTCGGCGATGGTCTGTCTTGCAGCCTCCGCGGCGAAGCGGTGCTCGCTCTGCTTTATGTAGAGCTCGTTTATCTCGCTGCCCGCCTTGTCGACGTTGTCGCCGAGCTGACTGTTCTTCGCCTCGGCTTTCTCGAATTCGGCGGTAAGCTCCGCTATCTCGGCTTCGAGCTTCCCGCGCTCGGCGCTGAGCTCGTCTATGCGCTTTCCCGCGTCGGACTTCCTGCCCTCGAGCTCGGACTTCGTCCTGCCCGACTCGGCAATGCTCTGCTTTGCGGCTTCGATAGCCTGCCTGCAGTGGCTGATGTCGTTCTCGAATACGGCGATATCTGCCTTCTTCTGCGATGAGGTCTGCTCCTCCTCGAGCATTTTCCGTCTCAGCTCGTCGGACTTCATCGTGCACTCCTGCATACGGCGGAAGCCGTCCTGCAAGCGCTGCTCCTCTTTCTCTATGTCATTTTCAAGGTTCTCGTACTCGCTCTTGCTGACGAGTATCTTCTCGTCGAGCTTAGTGAGCTTTTCCTTGAGCTCGTCGAGGCGCGCAATCCACACCGATATTTCGAGGCGCTTGCGCTCCTCCGCGAGCTTTATGAACTTCTCCGCCTTCTGCGACTGTATACGCAGCGGCTCGACGCGTCCCTCGAGCTCGGAGAGTATATCCGTGAGCCTGAGCATATTCTCGTGCGCCGCGGTGAGCTTGCGCTCCGCCTCGAGCTTCTTGTAGCGGAACTTGGATATTCCCGCCGCCTCCTCGAATATGTCGCGGCGCTCGCTGCTCTTTGCACCGACTATCTCTGCGATACGGCCCTGTCCGATGATGGAGTAGCCGTCGCGTCCGAGACCCGTGTCCATAAAGAGCTCGTTTATGTCCTTTAATCGGCAGGGTCTGCCGTTGATGAGGTACTCGCTCTCGCCGCTCCTGTAGAGCTTTCGCGTGACGGCTACCTCGTCCTCCATTTCGGCGAGAGTCCTGTCGGAGTTGTCTATATTCAGCGTAACGGCGGCAAATCCCATAGGCTTGCGCGCGACGGTGCCCGAGAAGATGACGTCCTCCATCTTGTTACCGCGGAGGGTCTTGGTCGACTGCTCGCCGAGCACCCAGCGCACGGAGTCGCCGATATTGCTCTTTCCGCTTCCGTTCGGACCTACTACCGCGGTAAGGCCCTTGTCGAACGTAAGGCTTATCTTGTCGGGAAACGACTTGAATCCCTGTATTTCCAGCGATTTAAGGTACACTCGCTCACCTCCTCAGCTCGCACTGATATTTCGGGACGCTCTCGTCCCCAACCAGCTCTATTTCTATGCCCTTGCGGGCGAAAAATTCAATATTGGACTTCTTCTGTCCGACCGCCTTGCTCATGCACGACGGTGCCACGGCGAAAACGAACCTGTCTCCGCCCGCGGACTGCTCTATCTGAAAGCTCATATTATAGCGGTATATCATGCCCTCGCTGAGCTCGCGGAAGGCGGGGTGGTAGAAGCCTCCGACCATATCCTTTTCCACGAATTCGCTCGCGTGCAGACCGCACTTTATCACGCGTATGCCGCTGCCCTCGAACATGACGAGTCCCGACGCGGCTATGTCCACGACCTCGTCGAAGCCGAGCGGCACGTACTCGCCGCTTTCGAGGAGCTCCGCAAGGCGCGTCCCGCGCAGTATCACCGTCGGGTAGATACGCACGGTATCGGGTCTCAGCTCCGCTATCCTGTGCATGGTGAGGAGCTCGTCCTCGCGGGTGCTGCCGTACAGACCTATCATCATCTGCAAGCCGAGCTCGAAGCCCCACTGCTTTATCATAGCGGCGGCGTTCTCAACGTCGGCGGCGGAGTGACCGCGCTCGTTCATTTCGAGCACCCTGTCGCTCATCGACTGCGCCCCCAGCTCTATCGCGGTGACGCCGCTCCTCGCGAGTATCCCGAGCACCTCGAAGTCAATGCAGTCGGGACGCGTAGAGCAGCGTATGCCTTTGAACTTCCCCGCGCCGACGAAATCCTTCGCCGCGTCAAGGAGCTCGTGCATATAGTCGCGCGGTATCGCCGTGAAGCTCCCGCCGAAGAAGGCTATCTCCGTATCCTCGGGCGACTTCACCTCACCGAGCGCCTTCTCGCACACCGCCCTCACCTCGTCGCCGTCGGGGAGGTGCTGAGCGCCGCTTATCGTGCGCTGGTCGCAGAAGCTGCACTGATGGGGACAGCCCACGTGCGGAATGAATATCGAGATGTTACTGTGTTTCATAGCCCATGAGTTCGAGCGCTTCCTTGGCGGCAAGCTGCTCGGCTTCCTTTTTGCTCCTGCCCTTGCCCTTGCCGATGACCTGCGAATTGAGCATCACCTCGACAACGAAGCGCTTGTTATGGTCGGGACCCTCCTCACCTATGAGGACGTACTCGACCTTCTCCTCGGGGTTCTTCTGAACTACCTCCTGAAGCACGGTCTTGAAGTCGCTGAACGCCTGCTTGAAGCCGTGCTCGAGGTCGTCGGGGATAAAGCGGAGGATATGCCTCCTTGCCGCCTCCATGCCCCCGTCGAGGTATATCGCCGCGATGACCGCCTCGAACGCGTCCGCGAGTATCGAGGGACGCTCACGTCCGCCCGTATTCTCCTCGCCCTTGCCGAGGAGGAGATAGCTCCCGAGGTCTATCTGCTTTGCGAAAACGTGCAGGCTCTTCTCGCACACGAGCGACGCTCTCAGCTTGGTGAGGTCGCCCTCGGCAACGCTCGTGAGGTGCTTGTATAGGTAGTCGGACACGACTATCGAGAGCACGCTGTCCCCGAGGAATTCGAGGCGCTCGTTGCTGCCGTTGGGCTGCTTTTTCTCGTTTGCGTACGACGAGTGCGACAGCGCCTGATGAATGAGCTGCTTATTTTCAAACGTATATCCTATCTTTTTTTCAAATTCCGTAATATCACACATTGTCCTGCTCCTTGTCACCCGACGGCATACCGCTCACATATTCCGCAATTGCCGCCGTAATGTTTTCCTCCGCGCATTTCTGCGCCTGCTTTATCGCATTGAAAAACGCATATGCATCCGAGCTGCCGTGCGCCTTGATGACGGGCTTGCGCACTCCGAGGAGCACCGAGCCGCCCGTCTCGCGGTAGTCCATCTGCTTCTTGAACAGCTTTATCTTGCCGAGCGAGAAGAGCGCGCCCAACTTGCCCGTGCCCGAATACAGCCACTTGACCTTATTGCCGAAGAGCGAAGCCACGCCCTCGTACAGCTTGAGCACGATATTGCCCGTGAAGCCGTCGGTGACTACGACCTGACAGTCTCCCTCGGGGACGTCGCGCGCCTCGACATTGCCGCGGAAGTTCAGTCCCGACTCCGCGAGCAGCCTATACGCCTCTATCTCGAGCTCTCTGCCCTTGGTCTCCTCGGCGCCGACGTTGAGAAGTCCCACGGCAGGCGACTTCACGCCCACCACCTTCTCCATATAGGCGCTGCCCATGACCGCGAATTGCAGCAGCATTTCGGGGCGGCACTCAACATTCGCGCCCGCGTCGAGCAGTATGAAGCTGCCCTTGTTCGCAGGGAGCATGGGTGCTGGAGCCACACGCTTGATACCTTTGATGCGCTTGACGATGAAGGTGGCGCCCATAACAAGTGCGCCCGTGCTGCCCGCAGAGACGAACGCGTCTCCCCTGCCCTCGGCAAGGAGCGTCAGTCCGCGCGCCATCGAGGAATCCTTCCCCGACTTGATTATCTCCTTCGGCTCGTCATGTATATCAAAAACATCATCGGTGTGCTCTATCTCCATACCGCTGAGGCTTATCTTATGCGCGGCGGCACACTCCCTTATCTTCTCGGCGCTGCCCGTCAGCACGATGTGCGTCCCGAGCTCGCGGACTGCTCTCTCGCAGCCTTTCAGCACCTCGAGGGGAGCTCTGTCCCCGCCGAATGCGTCAACTATTACTGTTGTTGCCAATCCTATCAAGCTCCCTTTGCAGAGATTCAACGGCGCGCTTTGCGTATACGCCGTACTTTTCCTTCTTGTCCTTTATTCTTACACCGATATCGGGAAGTATACCCATATTCGCACCCATCGGCTGGAATTTTCCGTCGTTGAACGGGTCGCTGATGTAGGCGCTTAGCGCTCCCGTCATCGTATCGCTCGGGAGCTTTATCGCTTCGAGCCCGAGCAGCTTCCTCGCCGCCGCAGTACCCGCGATAATGCCGCTTGCTGCGGACTCCATATAGCCCTCGACGCCCGTCATCTGTCCCGCGAAGTATATATCGGGGTGCTCGCGCATGGAGAAGTCGGCACTCAGCAGCACGGGGCTGTTGATGAAGGTGTTCCTGTGCATGACTCCGAAGCGCATGAACTCGGCGTTTTCGAGCCCGGGTATCATCGAGAAAACGCGCTTCTGCTCGCCGAATTTGAGGTTGGTCTGAAAGCCGACGAGGTTGAATAGCGTCGCCTCGCGGTTCTCGCGCCGTAGCTGCACCACCGCGTACGGACGCCTGCCCGTGCGCTTATCGGTAATGCCGACGGGCTTCATCGGACCGAATCTCATCGTATCCTCGCCGCGTGAGGCAAGCTCCTCTATGGGCATACAGCCCTCGTACACGCTGAACGGGTGGCTCTCGAAATCCTTGAGCTGAACGCGCTCCGCACCGATAAGTGCGCGGTAGAAGGCGAGGTACTCGTCCTTGTCCATCGGGCAGTTGATATAGTCGGCGTCGCCGCGGTCATAGCGCGACGCGAAGAAGACCTTCTCCAAATCGAGGCTCTCGTAGGTGACTATCGGAGCCGCAGCGTCGTAGAAGCTGAGCCCCTCACCGCAGAGCTTACGTATCTCCTCGGCAAGCACGCCCGACGTGAGCGGACCCGTAGCGATGATCGTAACGCCCTCGGGGAGCTCGGTGACCTCCTGCTCTATGACCTCGATGAGCGGACAGCTCCTTATCTTCTCGGTGACTGCGTCGGAGAAGCACTCGCGGTCCACCGCAAGAGCTCCGCCCGCCTCGACAGCATTCGCCTTCGCGCAGGGAACAGTCAGCGAGCCGAGCATTTCCATCTCGGTCTTGAGCAGTCCCGCCGCCGATTCGAGCCTTGACGCCTTCAATGAGTTCGAGCACACGAGCTCGGCGAATCCGCCGTATTTATGCGCGGGAGTGAACTTCTGCGGCTTCATCTCGAAGAGCCGCACGCCTATCCCGTACCTTGCCAGAGCCCACGCCGCCTCACAGCCCGCGAGCCCTGCACCTATAACGTTGACTTTCGTCATTTTTTCAGCTCTCTTTCATAGCCGCAGCCCTCGTTCTCGCAGACGAGCCTACCCGACTTTCCGCCCTTGTTGAACAGGGTCTTCCCGCAGACGGGGCACACCTCCGCCGTCGGTACGTTCCACGTCATGAAGTTGCACTCGGGGAAGCCCTCACAGCCGTAGAAGCTCCTGCCCTTCTTCGATTTTTTGAGCAGCATTTTCTTGCCGCACCTCGGGCAGCTTCCCTCGGTCTCGGTGACTATCTTCTTCGTGTTCGAGCACTCGGGGAACCCGGGGCACGCGAGGAACTTGCCGTACCTGCCGTACTTGATGACCATATTGCGGCCGCAGACCTCGCAGATGACGTCGGTCTCCTCGTCGGGCACCTTCACGCGCTTGCCCTCCATAGCCTCCTCCGCCTTGCTGAGCGTGTCCGAGAAGCCGTCGTAGAACTCATGCAGCGTGCTCACCCAGTCCTTGGTACCGTGCTCTATCTCGTCGAGGCTGTTCTCCATCTCGGCGGTGAACTTCGCATCGACGATGTCCTTGAAGTGCTCCTTCATCAGCTCGGTGATGACCTCGCCGAGGTTGGTGGGCTTGAGAGCCTTGCCCTCGTGCTCGACGTACTGACGAGCAGTTATCGTGGTTATGGTCGGAGCGTAGGTACTCGGTCTGCCGATACCGTTCTCCTCGAGCGCCTTGATGAGCGAAGCCTCGGTATATCGCGGAGGCGGCTGCGTGAAGTGCTGATTGCCCATTATGGACTTGAGCTTCACGTTGTCGCCCGCTGCGAGAGGCGGGAGCATTTTCTTGTTCTCGTCGGCGCCGTCTGTGGACTCGACGTACAGCTTGGTAAAGCCGTCGAACTTCACGGAATAGCCCGACGCGCGGAACGTGCAGCCGTTCGCCTCGATATCGACCGAAACCGTATCGAGCAGAGCGTTCGCCATCTGGCTTGCGATAAAGCGCTCCCATATGAGCTTGTAGAGCTTGTACTGGTCGCTCGAAAGTCCCGATTTCACGCGCTCGGGCGAGAGCTCGGGAGTCGAGGGACGTATCGCCTCATGGGCGTCCTGAGCATTGCTCTTGGTCTTGAAAACTCGCGGCTTCTCGGGGAGGTACTCGCTGCCGTAGACAGTGCTGATATACTGTGCGGCTGCGGACTTCGCCTCCTCGGAGATACGCAGGCTGTCGGTTCTCATATAGGTGATGAGACCTACCGCGCCTATGCCCTCGACGTCTACGCCTTCGTACAGCTCCTGCGCAGCCTTCATCGTGCGCTTGGCGCTGAATCCGAGCTTGCGGGAAGCCTCCTGCTGCATGGTCGAGGTGATGAACGGCGGAGCGGGCTGCTTCTTGGTTATCTTCTTCTTCACGGAGGTGACCTCGTACTGTGCTCCCTCGAGCCTTGCGAGGAGCCCGTCAGCCTCCGCCTTGTTCGGTATCTCGAGCTTCTTGCCGTCGACCGCGACGAGTGCCGCCTCGAACACCTTGCGTGAAGCGGGCGCGGTGAACTTCGCGTCCACCGACCAGTACTCCTTGGGTACGAACTTCCTTATCTCGTTCTCGCGGTCGACCACGAGACGAACAGCCACCGACTGCACACGTCCCGCCGAAAGACCGCGCTTGACCTTCTTCCACAGAAACGGGCTGAGCTTGTAGCCGACGAGTCTGTCGAGGATACGGCGTGCCTGCTGAGCGTTGACGAGGTCAACGTCTATCTTGTGCGGGTTGCTCATGCCGTTCTGCACGCCCGTCTTGGTTATCTCGTTGAAGGCGACGCGGTTATTGTCGTTCATATCGAGCTTCAGCATCTGCGCTATATGCCATGATATAGCCTCTCCCTCGCGGTCAGGGTCGGTCGCGAGGTAGACCTTGCCGCTCTTCTTCGCGCACTTCTTGAGGTCGGATATGACGTCCTCCTTGCCCTTCATGTCCGTGTACTGCGGAGCGAAATCGTGCTCGGTATCGACGCCGAGCTTCGACTTCGGCAGGTCGCGGACGTGTCCCATCGAGGCTACTACCTTGTAGCCCTTTCCGAGATATTTCTGTATTGTTTTTGCCTTTGCAGGCGACTCAACTATTACAAGATCTGACATTTATATTTATACCCCTTATCAGCATTTTTCGTATATTTTCCCGGGGAGCGCCCTTACCGCTCCGAGAAGCTCCATTTCGGTGAGCTCCGTCATGAGCTCGGAGCTGTCCATACCGAGCCGCTGTGCAAGCACGTCGGCGTGCAGAGCTCCCTCCGCGAGCGCGTCGGCTATCGCCTTCTGCACTCCCTCGAGCTTCGGCTCATCCCTTTTGACCTCGGGCACGCCCTCGGCATTCGTACCGTTTTCCGCGATGTATGTCTCCAGTGCGGAAACAGGCTTCATTCGGTGGTCGTGCACTCTCAGCGGGCGCTCCTCCTCGGCGAGGATACCGAGCGCCTCCGCGCGGACCTCCTCATACGCCACCGTCCCGTAGCCGAAAACGGAGGCTATATCGCTCACCCCGAAGAACGGCACAGCGCCCTCTCTCAGCAGAGCCGCGTTGCCCGAGTAAGCGCCGCTGAATATATCCGCGGGCGGCATACAGAACACGTCCCTGCCCTGCTCGGCGGCAAGCGAAGCCGTTATCAGCGAGCCGCTCTTCACGGACGCCTCGAACACGACGGTCGCCCGTCCGAGCGCGGAGAGTATCCTGTTGCGCTTCGGGAAGTTGCCCGCATGAGGCGGAGTCCCGACGGGATACTCGCTTATGAGTACGCCGCCCGCCTCGATTATCACGTCGCGGAAGCGGAAGTTCTCGCGCGGGTAGTCGACGTCGACGCCGCAGCCCATCACCGCGGCGGTAGGTCTGCCCTGCGAAGCCGCCGCCATATGCGCGGTTATGTCCACGCCGACCGCGAAGCCGCTGACTATCACCATACCCCTTGCCGCGAGCTCGCCGCATATCCGCTCGGTCACGGAAAGGCTGTACTCGGTCGCCTTCCTCGCGCCGACGGCTGTCACGGTGCGCGTGCCCGTCAGGCAGCATATATCGCCCACATAATAGAGTATTGCGGGCGGATTCATTATATGTCTCAGCTGCGGAGGATAGTCCGCCGAGCTGTAGGCTACGGTCCTGACGCCCTTCTTGTCGCACTCCGCGAGCACGCGCTCCGCCGCCTCGACAGAGGTCGCATTCACGGCGTCCTTCTCCCTGCCGTAGAGCCTCACCGCGCTGCTGCCCGAGCGAAGCTCATGATACGCCTCGTCGGGAGTCTCGAACAGCGACATGAGCTCCCATATCCTGCGGCTGCCTATGCCGAATACCATCGTCAGCCACAGCCAGTATTTTTTATCGTTCATTACAAGCCTCCCCCAAACGCGCACAGATATGCGCTCGGCTTATTTTCTGAGCTCCCACATAAGGATACCCGCAGCCATTGCCGCGTTGAGCGAATTTATCGTGCCGTTCATCGGTATCGTCACGCGCCTGTCGCAGCGCCGCGCCGTCTCCGCAGGCAGACCGTTGCCCTCGTTGCCGATGAACACCGCCTGCCGCCCGCCGAAGCCGCACTCCGTGACCCTATCCGCGTCCGTATCTATGACAGCGGCAGAGGTCGAAACGCCGCCGCTTTTCAGCACATCGAAGAGCTCGTCCTCGCTGCCGATGACGTATATCCTCTCGCGGAAGACCGAGCCCATCGTCGAGCGGATGACCTTCGGGCTGTACAGGTCGCAGCAGCCGCACATGAAAATGCCGTCGATACCGAGCGCGTCGGCTGTACGGATTATCATGCCGACATTCCCGGGGTCCTGCAAGCCGAAGAGCACGACGTATCTGCCGTCCTCGGCGAACACGGGAGCCCTCTCCTCGGGCACGGCACAAATCGCGAACACGCCCTGAGTCGTGCTCGTCGAGGCTATCTTATTGCCAAGCTCATTTGAAATGACAAGCGTTTTTGTATCTCTCAAATCAGCCTGCAAAAGCTCCCCTCCGTAGCGCTCAAAGGCCTGCTTAGTGAAGATGAGGTGCGAGACTCGCGCGTCCTCCTTCAGTGCGTCCTCTACGATACGCAGCCCCTCCAACACGAATAAGCCGTACTGAAGCCTCTCTTTTTTCGATGCCGAGAGCTTCTGATACAGCTTGATCACAGGATTATCCTTAGAGGTTATGATATTCTCCAATACTACACCTCCGTGCCGCGGACATTTTCCCGCAGAGGGCAGGAACTTCCCCCGCCCTCTACAAGAAAACACGCTCTTTAATTAAAAGGAGCGTGTTGTTATTCTTGATTAAAGAGCAGCCTTAGCCTTCTCAGCGATAGCTGTGAAGCCTGCTGCGTCAGTGATAGCAATCTCGGAGAGCATCTTTCTGTTGAGAGTGATGCCCGCCTTCTTGCAGCCGTTCATGAATGTAGAGTAGTTCATGCCGTTGAGCTTGGCAGCTGCGGAGATTCTTGTTATCCAGAGCTGTCTGAACTGTCTCTTCTTCTGCTTTCTGCCGATGTAAGCGTAGTTGCCGGACTTCATGACAGCCTGCTTAGCCATCTTGAAGTGCTTGCTCTTTGCGCCCCAGTAGCCCTTAGCGAGCTTTAATACTTTATTTCTTCTCTTGCGAGTCATCATTGCACCCTTGATACGTGCCATAGTCTTTTACCTCCAAATTAAAATTACTTAAAGCGTTCTTTTAAGAGCAGAGCTCCCGAATTACATATAGGGAACGAGCTTTTTGATAGTAGGAGCGTTAGCGCTGCCTGCAACGCCTGCTGTACGGGCGATCCTCTTGCGCTTTGTATCCTTCTGAGTGAGTCTGTGTCTCTTGTTGGTCTTCTGGTACTTTACCTTACCGGTACCTGTGATCTTAAAACGCTTCTTAGCACCCGAATGAGTTTTAACCTTAACCTTTGCCATTGTTAATATCCTCCTTGATTAAGAACAGGTCAGTTCTTACTTATTTGTTTTGGGACTAACGAACATAACGATGCTGCGTCCCTCCATTTTAGCCGGCTTATCAACAGTTCCTGCCTCGGAAATAGCCTCCTTGAAGCGGTCGAGGAGCTCCGCGCCGAGCTCGGGGTGAGCGATGGCTCTCTTGCGGAATCTCACGGAGACCTTCAGTTTATCTCCGCCCTGTAAAAACTTGACAGCCTGATTAACCTTTGTTTCAAAGTCGTGGGTATCTATCGTGGAAAACATACGTATCTCCTTGATAGAGACGATCTTCTGATTTTTTCTTGCTTCCTTTTCGCGCTTAGCCTGCTCGAAGCAATACTTTCCGTAGTCCATGATACGGCACACGGGCGGTGTTGCCTGCGGAGCGATCTTCACGAGGTCAAGATCCTGATCAAAGGCTAATTTCTGGGCGTCCTTTGCGGACATCGTTCCAAGCTTGGTTCCGTCAGCGTCGATAACGAGGACTTCCTTGTCCCTGATCTCTTCGTTGATTTGCAGTTCCTGTTTGCTAATCTTCAAGCACCTCCGACTAATAGTTTAAAACAAAAATGAGTGCGGAATTATCCGCACTCATACAATACACGTTTAAAGACGCACGGCGAGCCGCACGCACCTTACTCACATATTGACCGTTTAAGCGAAGCCTGACGGTGAGAACGGGTAGTTCTGCTTTGTTTACTCAAATATTATATTCCTTTTCCCCGCACTTGTCAAGCGTCCGTTTCATTTTCGTCACTCTGCACAACCAACACCTTGCCGAGCTCCTTGATTTTATCCCATATAGCAAAACGGATCTCGTATTTTTCGGGTTCGTACATAATATCGAGCTCCTCATCGTCGAAGCGTTCGAGCTCAGTCTGCTTGTCATCGGTGACCTCACACGCCGCGGGCACACACAGTGACGGGTACATGACGCACCACCAGTTGTGTCCCTGTGCCGAGCCTATCTTCACGCGCAGAGCCCGATACGTGCCCGCGGGCATAGTGATGTCGCCGTAGGTGCGCACGTCAAATTCGGTGTCCGCGAGCTCCGCCTCAACGGGCAGGTCGCAGCCGTTCGCGCGCAGCACCGTCTCCGCGATACGCTCGATATCGGGGAGCCTGTCCGCGGCGACAGCCTCAGCCTCCGCGAGCGAATCGGCTCCCTCGAGAATGCCGCTCTCAAGGAGGGCGTCCCTCACGCGGAGCTTTAGCGTCTGGTCGCGCTCGCTGTCGGACTCCGCCAGTATATGCAGGCGCAGCACGCTTCCGCGCAGCCTGTCGAGAGCCAGACCGTCGCGGACGAAGCCGACTGTGTTTGAAATAAGTATCGTCAGGACGAGTCCCGCCGCAAGAATGAGTTCGTGTTTTTTTCTCATCAATATCACCTCACGGGTAAATATTGACGGGAAAGCCGCAGTTTATTCGACCTGCCTGATTTTTTTGCTCTTCCTAAGCCGCTCTATGTCAGGTTTCCTTACGAAGTGCTCGACGTAGCCGCAGTTTCCGCAGATGTAGCGGTCGACTTCCACCGCCGAGAATACGGTTGCTCCGTACATTATATTGCTTCCCGAGCCGTAGCCGCCCACATAGCCCTTTGCATAAAGGATATCGCCGCTCCCACACTTGGGACACTGTTTCGTATATTTCATAGTATGACCCCCTTTCCGAAGTCAGCCATATTCTACCACCTTTTCCTCCCCTTTTCAAGCCTTTCATTTTTGCCCGAACTGTGCAATATCTACAAAAAGCGCCTCTCCCGATACGACACCGTCCGCCCCGCGGCGACAGCTGTTCCCGCCGCATTTTAAGGGAGCATGGCTGTTCCTGCCGAAGCCTTGCCGAACGTGTCGGAGCGGGTCGCTATCTTTGACTTTACCCGCCCGCGGAAATGCTATAAAATCGTACAAAAAGGAGCTGATAAAATGAAGAAGTTTATTTCCGCGCTCGCAGCCGCCGCAATAGCCGCCGCAGCGCTTATCCCGCGGGGGCTCGCCGCCGAATGTGCCGCCGAGCCGCAGTACGAGTACACCATCATCAACAACGAAGCCACGATAACAGGCTTCAAGGGCGAGCCCGTGTACATAGAAATTCCCGAGACGATAGAGGGCTGCCGCGTGGTGGAGCTCCGCGACAACGCCTTCTACGAGTGCTCAACGCTCAGGCACATCGACCTCCCCGACACCCTCGGCAAGATAGGCCACCACTGCTTCTACGCGTGCTCGGCGCTCGAGGAGATAAGCGTGCCCGACTCCGTCACCGACATAGGCATGGGCTGCTTCTGCGGGTGTGCGGAGCTTAGCAGCGCCACCGTCCCCGACACTCTCACCGCCCTGCCCGAGTCCTGCTTCCGAAGCTGCACCTCGCTAGCCGCCTTCACCGTCCCCGAGAGCGTACAGCGTATCGGCGCGTTCTGCTTTTCGGGCTGCACGTCGCTGAAAAACGTCTCCCTCGGCAGCAGCGTAAAGGGCGTCGGCGACTGCTCATTCTATATGTGCACCTCGCTGAAGGGCGTGTACGTGCCGCCCTCCGTCAGCGATATAGGGATATGCGCGTTCGGATATGTCCCCTCCGACGACGGCGCACAGGTCGCGGAGGATTTCGTCCTCCTCGGAGACGGCGGCTCAGCCGCGCGCGCCTACGCCAAGGAAAACCACATCACCTTCACCGACGCCTCCGACACCGTCCACGCCTTCGCGATACAGCGTATCAGCGGCGAGCGCGTCCCCGTGAGCATACCCTCGGTCACTCTCATAGGCGGAGGCGCGCTGCTCGCAGTCGGGCTCATATTTGTAAAACGAAAATACCGTATAGGTTCAAAAGCTAAAATTAATAAAAACAGGAGAAAATAAGCAAAAAATAGCTTGCATTATTCCAAAAAATATGATATTATGATTGTAGATTACAGATTGTTGATTTATTGCTTAAATTATCACTTAATTAATTACTGATAATATTTTTTGGAGGGATAAAACAATGTTTAAATTCAAGAAAGCCATGGCGGCTGCTACCTGCGCTGTCATGACGGCAGCTTCTGCTCCCGCGCCCTTCCTCACGGACGCGGCTGACGAGGCTGAGGCTGAGCAGCAGTTCTGCGCGCCCATAAGCGAGGTCGTTACGGACTCGGGTCTCGATATCGACTACGCGCGTGCACTCCAGTATTCGCTCTATTTCTACGACGCGAATATGTGCGGCGAATTCAAGGAAAACGAGAATGGGCTCTCATGGCGCGGAAGCTGCCACACCTACGACGCTCACGTTCCCATGATAGAGTGGGACAAGGAGACCAACAAGCAGAGCAAGGGCGGCACGAACCTTTCCGCAGCCTTCATGGCTAAGTACAAGGATATCCTCGACCCCGACGGCGACGGCACTATCGACGTTTCGGGCGGCTTTCACGATGCGGGCGACCACGTTGAGTTCGGTATGCCCGAGAACTACTCCGCCGCAACTCTCGGCTGGGGCTACTACGAGTACCGCGACGTTTACGCAAAGCTCGGTCAGGACGAGCATATGGAAAAGATACTCCGCCACTTCAACGACTACCTGATGAAGTGCACCTTCCTCGACGAGAACGGCACCGTCATCGCGCACTGCTATCAGGTCGGCGACGGCGATATCGACCACGCTATCTGGAACAGCCCCGAGGTCGACACAATGCCGCGTCCCGCATTCTTCCTCACAGCCGATAAGCCGCAGACCGACTATGTGGTTTCCGCGTGCGCTTCCCTCGCTATAAACTACCTCAACTTCAAGGATACCGACGAGGAATACGCAGAGAAGTCGCTCAAATACGCGAAGGCTCTGTGGAAGTTCGCGAACGACAACGAGAAGGAGCTCTCCGACAACGCCGACGGTCCCGGACGCTTCTACGGCTCCTCCAAATGGGAGGACGACTACTGCTGGGCAGCCGCATGGATGTATATGGCTACAGGCGACGAGTCGTGCTTCGACTACGCCGTTGAGATATTCGACTACTACGCTCCCTCGGGCTGGTGCTACTGCTGGAACGATATGTGGGCAGGCGCAGGCGTAATGTGGGCTGTCGTAAATCAGCAGCACCCCGAGCTCGACCTTGTCCAGAAGATAAGGGACGCTCAGGGCAAGAACCAGTATGTATTCGACGATTTCTGGGACGACGACTGCGTGGGCAAATGTCTCAGGACATGGAAGCAGGACGAGACGCCGCAGGGCTTTGCATGGCTCGATACATGGGGAAGCTGCCGCTACAACACGGCTATGCAGCTCATCTGCCTCATGTACGATAAGTACAAGAACAACGGCAAGCCGAGCGAGTGGAGCGAATGGGCGAAGAAGCAGATGGACTATATCCTCGGCGACAACGATATCACCTACAAGGAAGAAGCCGAGTACACGGTCCTTGCGGGCAAGAACGGCACACACGGTCCGAGATGCTTCATCGTCGGCTACAATGACATATCCGTAAAGAATCCTCACCACCGTGCAGCTTCGGGACTCCTCATGGCTGAAGACCCGCGCGAGCAGAAGCATATTCTCTGGGGCGCGCTCGCAGGCGGTCCCGACGGCTCTGACAGCCACGACGACGCTACCAAGGACTGGACAGAGAACGAGGTCACCATCGACTATAACGCCTGCCTCCCCGCAGCAGCAGCAGGTCTGTACGCACTGTACGGGACAGACGATATGGCAGTAACTCCCGACTTCCCGCCCGAGGACGAAAAGCGCGTCTACGGCGGCGGCGCAGGCGGTTCGGGCGGCGGAAGCGGCTACTGGGTAGAGGCTATCGCATACGATGTAATGAACGACGACGGCACAGGCTCCACAAATGTATCGTTCAAGGTGCTTTCGGGCGAATCAAAGCCCTCCAAGAATATATCGGTAAGATACTTCTTCAACGTTTCCGAAAACGGTCTGCCCGAGCTCTACGAGGCTAAGGAGCTCTACGACCAGTCCAGTACCGAGGACGGCGCTATAGGAGCAGACGGCGTCATCTCGGGACCTATCAAATACGACAAGATGGCAGACACCTACTACGCCGAGATAAGCTGGGAGGACTATGTTATCGCAAACTCGGGCAAGAAGTACCAGTTCAGCATAGGCTTCTTCGGCAAGGGCTACACCGACCCCGACACGAATGAATACGTCTTCTATCCGTTCGACCCGTCGAACGACTACAGCTACGGCGAGCTGAAAATGGGCAAGGACACCGACTTCTTCGCGGTCGACGACCCGCCCGAGGAGCGCACCGACAGGATATGCATCTACGACGACGGCGTCCTCGTGGGAGGCATCGAGCCCGACGGCACAAAGCCCGAGGCGAAGGAGACATCCACTACGACAACGGGCAAGTCCTCGTCCACAACGACTACGACAAAGACCTCGGCTGTAACGACAACGGGCAAGGCTGCGACCACTACCGCCGCTGACGGCGAGTACCTCGCAGGCGACGCAAACCTCGACAAAAAGGTGTCCGTCGCGGACGCAGTTGCTATCCTCCAGTCTATCGCAAACAAGGATAAGTACTCACTCAAGCCGCAGGGCGCGAAGAATGCCGATGTTATCGGCGGAGGCGACGGTATCACCGCTGCCGACGCACTCGCGATACAGCAGTACGACGCGCACGATATAAACGCACTTCCTGTAAAGTAAAACAGCAAAACTAAAGGCTCACGTTCAGACGTGAGCCTTTTTGTTATCATTCATCAAAGAGCGGCGTCGAGAAGTATCTCTCGGCGGTGTCGGGAAGTATCGTTACGACGGTCTTGCCCTTGCCGAGCTTCTCCGCCATTTTCAGCGCCGCAGCAACGTTCGTGCCGCTCGATATACCGCACATTATCCCCTCTTTGGAGGCGAGGTCCTTGGCGGTCTGTATAGCCTCCTCGTCGGTGACGATGTAGATATCGTCGTAGATGTTCTGATTGAGGATATCGGGGATTATGCCGTCGCCAATGCCCATCTGCAAATGCGTGCCGATGTTTCCGCCCGCAAGAATAGCAGCATTTTCGGGCTCGACAGCCCATATCAGCATATCGGGGTACTGCGATTTCAGCGTCTCGCCGATGCCTGTGATAGTGCCGCCCGTGCCTATTCCCGAGCAGAAGCCGTCTATCCTGCCCGCGGTCTGCTCGAGTATCTCGAGCGCCGTGTGGTACTTGTGGGCGTAGATGTTGTTGACGTTCGCGAACTGCTGCGGAACGAAGACATTTTTGTCCTCCTCAGCCATTCTCAGCGCTGTGTCGAGGCACTCCTGTATACAGCGTCCGATGTCGCCGTCGTCGTGGATGAGCACGACCTCGGCGCCGTAGTGGCGGACGAGCTTGCGGCGCTCCTCGCTGACGGAATCGGGCATTATAATTACCGTTTTATAGCCGCGTACAGCTCCGACGAGCGCGAGCCCGATACCCTGATTGCCGCTCGTGGGCTCGACGATTATCGTGTCCTTGTTTATACTGCCCTCCTGCTCGGCGTGGAGTATCATATTGTAAGCGGTGCGGGTCTTTATGGAGCCGCCCACGTTGAGACCCTCGAACTTGACGAGCACCTCGGCGTTTTCGGGCTTGTTCATGCGGTTGAGCCTTATCATGGGGGTGTGTCCCATAGCCTCTATAATGTTGTTGCAAACCATTCAGTCGATTCTCCTTAAAGCATTAGTGCTATTATTATATCATAAGCTATAAAAAAAAGCAATAACCAAAAACTTATCAAGGAGCGCAGAACAACATTAGTTATTTATATTAACTTAAAATGCGGGCACTTTCAGACGTTCCGTGTACCGTTTTTTAGCCTGAAATATCACCTAAAAAAGCGCCTCGAAGAACTAATGTTCCACGTGGAACAAATGTTTTTCGAGGCGCTTTTTACTTATATTAAGTTAAATTATTTTTTCATTACTATCCTTACTCTGTGCGGCACCGAATCCCGTGAGGTCCTTGATGACCTCCCCTGCGATGATGAGTCCCGCAACTGACGGC
>JAUMVH010000015.1:5641-7001 GCA_030530245.1 Ruminococcus sp. | reverse complement strand
TCGAGCCCGGAGTGCTCCTGCGCGAACCGCCGTCGGTACACAGCCCCGCAATGGGTGTGAGCGCCTCCTCCTTCGAGTAGACCACCTTCAGCGCCTTAACACCGCGCTTTTTCATCTCGCGGCGCATTACCCTCGCGAGCGGACACACCGACGTCCTGTAGATGTCCGCGACCTCGAACGCTGTCGGGTCGACCTTATTTCCCGCGCCCATACTGCTTATAACGGGGACTCCCGCCGCCTTCGCGCGCATGATTATCTCTATTTTGCCCGTCACCGTGTCTATCGCGTCCACCACGTAGTCGTACTGCGTGAAGTCGAACTCGTCCGCCGTATCGGGCATGAAGAACGTGTTGTAAGTCCGCACCTCGCATTCGGGAGAAATGTCGCGGATACGCGCTTCTGCGGCGTCGGTCTTGAGCTGACCTATCGTGCTGTGGGTGGCGACTATCTGACGGTTTATATTGCTCGGCGCGACCCTGTCGTTGTCGATGAGGTCGAGCGCGCCTACTCCCGAGCGGGCGAGCGCCTCCACGACGTGTCCGCCGACTCCGCCAATGCCGAAAACGGCTACTCTCGAAGCCGCAAGCCTCTTCATAGCCGTTTCGCCGAATATCATTTCTGTGCGGACAAATTCCTCGCGCATCGTAAGCTCCTTACTTCTTGTCAAATCTCGGCACACGCTTGATGACGAGCTCGTATACCGCGACCGATACTGCCGCGCCGAGAGCTCCCTGCACTGCATTCGCCGGAACTCCGAGCATTGCCGCCGAGAACGAGTGATAGAGCACCGCCTCGAACAGCGCGTATCCGACCACCATAACGACCTCAGCCGCCGAAGCTGCCGCTATCCTCGCGAGGAGAGTGCCCTTGCTCCTGTTCGCGGCTCTGAGCACGTAGAACGAAGCAACAGCCATTCCCGCCTTGATAACGAGCGTCGCGGGAGCATACACCACGTAGCCGCTGATTATATCGGCAAGCGCCGAGCCTATGCCCGCGGCGGCGGCTCCGTAGACGGGTCCGAGCAGCCACGCGGCGATGTTGACGATGCTGTCGCCGAGGTTGACGTAGCCCTTGGTGGGAGTCGGTATCTGTATGAGCAGGGTCGCAACGGTCGTCATCGCCGTAAACAGCGCGGCGAGCGTCAGCACTCTTATCTTGTCCTTGCTCTTGTTATGCATAAAAAACACCTCTTTCAAAAATAAGGGAAGCTGTATCTGAGTGCTGCCCTTAGCGGATAAAGCAGGCTACCGTGCCATGAACTAACGACTCATACTCGGCAACTGCGAATCGGCTAAAGGGACACCCCTTCGCGTGCTGCCCTTAGCTGATAAGGCGGGCTACCGTGCCGTAAACCTACGGT
>JAUMVH010000015.1:2126-5631 GCA_030530245.1 Ruminococcus sp. | reverse complement strand
GCGAATCGGCTAAAGGGACACCCTTTCAGCTTCCCTATTATATCACTATTTTCCTGCAAATGCAAGCATTATGGGCTATATAAGTCTTTTATAATCGGTCATCAGCGTCATTGATACGCAGCTCCCGAACGTCCAAACTGTATTTGCCCTTATTTTACAGCCTCGAAGCCCTGTCTGAGATCCTCGATGATGTCGTCGATGTGCTCCGTGCCGATGGACAGTCTGACAGTGTTCGGCTTTATGCCCGAGAACAGGAGCTCCTCCTCTGACATCTGCGAGTGAGTGGTCGAAGCGGGGTGGATAACGAGCGACTTTACGTCCGCTACGTTTGCGAGGAGCGAGAAGAGCTTGAGGCTCTCCGTGAACTTCCTTGCCCTCTCGGCGCCGCCCTTTATCTCGAACGTGAATATGGAAGCCGCTCCGTTCGGGAAATAGCGGTCGTAGAGCTCCTTCTCCGCGCCCTCAGCGAGCGAGGGGTGGTTCACCTTCTCGACGTCGGGGTGGTTTTTGAGGAAGTCGACTACCTTCAGCGCGTTCTCGGTGTGGCGCTCGAGACGGAGGGAAAGCGTCTCCAGTCCCTGAAGCAGGAGGAACGAGTTGAACGGCGAGATAGCCGCGCCCTGATCTCTCATGAGTGTGGTGCGTATCTTGAGTATATATGCGAGATTGCCGCAAGCCTCGGTGAATACGACGCCGTGATACGACGGGTTGGGCTTGGAAAGTCCCGGGAACTTGTCGTTCTGCGCCCAGTCGAACTTGCCGCTGTCGATGATGACGCCGCCCATTACCGTGCCGTGACCGCCGATGAACTTCGTCGCGGAGTGTACCACCACGTCAGCGCCGTGCTCGATAGGTCTGAGCAGGAACGGAGTCGCGAAGGTGTTGTCCACGATGAGGGGGATACCGTGTCTGTGGGCTATCTCCGCTACAGCCTCGATGTCGAGGACGTTGGAGTTGGGGTTGCCGAGGGTCTCGGCGTAGATGAGCTTGGTGTTCTCCTTGATAGCGCGCTCGAAATTCGCGGGGTCTGACTGGTCAACGAAGTCAGTCGACAGTCCCTGATCTTTCAGTGTGTGCGCGAGGAGGTTGTACGAACCGCCGTAGAGGTTGGTCGACGCTACGATGTGGTCGCCTGCCGTGGCGATGTTCTGTATCGCGTAGGTTATCGCCGCCGAGCCCGATGCTGTCGCGAGAGCTCCGACGCCTCCCTCGAGAGCCGCGATACGCTCCTCGAACACGCTGGAGGTCGGGTTCATGAGGCGCGTATAGATGTTGCCGGGGACTGTGAGTCCGAAGCGGCCCGCGGCGGTGTCGGAGTCCTTGAACACGTAGGAGGTGGTCGCATATATCGGGACAGCGCGCGCGTCTGTAGCGGGGTCGGGCTGCTCCTGACCTGCGTGTACCTGTAAAGTTTCAAACTTGTAACTGCTCATAATTAATACATCCTTTCAAAAATTGATTCGGTCATCTCTACCTTTTCTGTAGGTTAACTATACTATACCACATATCTCCTACTTTGTCAATAGGTAAAGTCTATAACTGAGCGATTCTTTTTCTATATCAGGTTATAGATTTTGCCTATACCTGTTTCGGAGGTGTTCGGGGCAAGCCGTCAATTTTGCGGGCGGACACTGGGGTCCGCGGGGCGGACACATGGGTCCGCCCCTACTTGACGTAAATGCAGTTTTATGCTATTATATAATGTAATGGTTTTATAGAAAGGATAATGTATGCAATTCAATGAACTCAACCTCTCCGAGGAGCTCCTGCGCGCCGTCGACGAGCTCGGCTTCGAGGAAATGACCGAAATACAGGCTCAGAGCATTCCCCTCCTCCTGCAGGGACGCGACGTTGTCGGGCGCTCGAACACGGGTACGGGCAAGACCGCCGCGTTCGGTATACCCGCCGTCGAGAGCATATCCGAGGACGAGCGGCGCTCTGTCGCGGTTCTGATACTGTGCCCCACGCGTGAGCTCGCCATGCAGGCTTGCGAGGAAATACGCAAATTCGCCAAATTCAAGCGCTGCGTCAAGGCGTGCGCTGTCTACGGCGGAGCAAGCATGGAGCGCCAGATACTCGAGCTCAAACGCGGTGCCAACATCGTGATAGGTACCCCGGGCCGCGTCATGGACCATATCCGCAGACGCACGCTAAAGCTCGAAAACCTCCGCACCGTCATTCTCGACGAGGCGGACGAAATGCTCAATATGGGCTTCCGCGAGGACATCGAGTCGATACTCTCCGACGTCCCCGAGGACAGGCAGACCGTCCTCTTCTCCGCGACAATGCCGCCCGAAATTCTCGCCATAACCGAGAAATATCAGCGTGACCCCGTACATATAAAAATAAAGTCCTCGCAGAAGACGGTCGAGCTCATCGAGCAGTTCTACTTCGAGGTCGCTATGGGACGCAAGACCGACGCGCTGAGGCTCCTGCTCGCTGCCTATTCGCCCGATTCCGCAATGGTTTTCTGCAACACCAAGCGCATGGTCGATGAGCTCACCGAGGAGCTCGTAAAGAGCGGCTTCCGCGCCGCGGGACTCCACGGCGATATGAAGCAGATACAGCGCACGCAGGTCATGAACAGCTTCAAGAACCGTACTACTGCCGTCCTCGTCGCGACCGACGTCGCCGCCCGAGGTATCGACGTCAGCGGCATTGATATGGTCTTCAACTACGACCTGCCGCAGGATAACGAATACTATATCCACCGCATAGGACGTACGGGCAGAGCAGGTCTCGCAGGCAAGGCGTACACCCTCATCACGGGCAGGCGCCAGCTCCACGACCTCAAGGACATCGCCCGCTATACCAAGGCGGAGATTTCGGAGCTTCCCCTCCCCGACAAGTCCTACATCGCGGACATGAAAAAGGAGGCGCTCGCCCTCGAGATCACCGCCATTGACGAGCGTCCCGACAGCGGCGCGTACGATATCCTCGATGCGCTCGCGGCTAAGGGTATCGACGGGCGCGAAGCCGCCGCAAGGCTCATCAGCTCGCGGCTGAAGGCGGAGCTCGCGGGACTGCCCGAATTCGATATGCCAAAGCCCCTCAAAAAGGGCAGCAGAAGCGGCGCGAAAACGGTCAAGATAGACCTCAACATCGGCAGAAACAAGCGAATCGCTCCCAACTTTATACTCGGCGCACTCGTCGACGCGACGGGTATGTCGGGGCAGGACTTCGGCAAGATCGACATCTACGACAGCCACACCACCGTCGAGGTGCCCGAGGCGGAGTTCGACTACATCATCGACAGCACTAACCCCATGAAGATAAACGGTCACCCCGTGGAGGTCAAGCTCTACAAGGGCGGCAGCGCCAAGGAGCGCCCGTACAGACAGTCCGCGGAGAAGCGCGGTGACGGCAGGCGGCGTGACTTCGGCAAAAAGAAGCGGACGGACATCTTCGGCGACCATATCCCCGACCGCCGCAAGCGTACGAAAAAACGACACTAAGAGGTGATAAAAATGAGCAACCAGCCAAAAAAGAAAACGTGGGTGAGGAT
>JAUMVH010000015.1:0-2116 GCA_030530245.1 Ruminococcus sp. | reverse complement strand
AATTATGATACTCGGCGCGATACTGATGCCGTTCTTCGGATTTATATAAGCGACAGCGGGCGGATGTGGGCATCCGCCCCTACGTTTTTGCTTATGACGTCTTGCAGGCTCCCTCGGGAGCCTGTTTTTTTATGCCGACCTAAACTGACATATTTCGCACCGTCTCTGCATTATAATATTAACAGTAGGACATGAGGGGAGGTATCGCTCTGACAATTTACATCGACGTGCTCATTATCCTCAACGTCTACGTCAACTACTTCCTGCTGAGGACTGCCGCAAAGCTCACGCACTCGCCGCTCAAAGCATGGCGGTGCATAGCCGCTTCGTTCTACGGGAGCCTGTTCTCACTGCTGATACTCGCTCCGAAAATGCCTGTACCTATCACGTTCGCGGTAAAGCTCGCGGCGGCTGTCACTATCGTCATCGCGGCGTTCGGAGCGCGCTCCCCTGCCCGAATCGCAAAGAATACCGCCGCCTTCTTTTTCGCGAATTTCATACTCTCGGGAGCGGTATACGCCGTATATTCGTGGCTCAAGCCGAGCTCCCTCCACTTCTCGAACTCGTACTTTTACATAGACTTTTCGCTCCTGCTCCTGCTTGTAACGACTGCCGCGCTCTACGGAGCGGTGTGCCTGCTGAGGCTCGTCACCGACAGGGAGCACCCGCCGGAGAGCCGCGTGATGATACGCTCGGGAAGCCGAATAATCGGCATTGACGGGCTCGCGGACACGGGCAACGCCCTCGTCGACTGCTTCACGGGACGTCCTGTCATGATATGCACCCGCGAGGACATCGGCGACGTCTCCGCGAGAATGAGGCTCATACCGTGCGCGACGGTGTCCGACAGCGGAGTTATGCCCGTATTCCGTCCCGACGAGGTCATCGTCGTCAACACCGCAACAGGCGAGAAAAAGTCCGTAGACGTCATGATAGGGCTCGGTGAAACGGGCGGCAAGGCGATATACAATCCCAAGATAATGAAGCTATAGAAAGGAGAAACACTATGAATATCGTGAAAATAATGGTCGTGAAGCTGAAAAAGCTCCTGCGCGGGGAGGTCTACTACGTGAACGGTCCCGACACGCTACCGCCGCCGCTGACCCGCGACGAGGAGGCGGAGGTGTTCGCGGGTCTGTCCGCGAGCGACCCTGCAGCGCGAAAAAAGCTCATCGTCCACAATCTGCGCCTCGTCGTGTACATTGCAAAGAAGTTCGAGTCAACGGGCATAGGTATCGAGGACCTCGTCTCCATCGGCACGATAGGGCTCATCAAAGCCGTGAATACCTTCCGTCCCGACAAGAACATCAAGTTCGCGACCTATGCCTCGCGCTGTATCGAGAACGAGATACTGATGTTCCTGCGCAAATCGTCGCAGTACCGCAACGACCTCTCCATCGACGAGCCGCTCAACGTCGACTACGACGGCAATGAGCTCCTGCTCTCGGACGTCCTCGGCACCGACGACGACGTGGTGAACAAGGGTATCGAGACCGAAGCCGAGCGCGAGATACTGCGCGGCGCCGTCTCGGAGCTCTGCGACCGCGAGCGTGAGATAATGGAGATGCGATTCGGGCTGATAAACGGCAGGGAGATGACGCAGAAGGAGGTCGCGGACACGATAGGCATTTCGCAGTCGTACATATCCCGCCTCGAGAAACGCATTATCAAGAAGCTGAGGGTAAAGCTCGAAAGCATATGCTGAGCGAATCCCTGTAGGGGCGGATATTATCCGCCCGTGCCTTACAGAAATACCAACGGCAGCCAAACGTAGGGGCGCACCCATGTGTGCGCCCGCCGAATCAACGTATTTTTCGGGCGGACACGCGGGTCCGCCCCTACGGTTTATCTGTGTAGGGGCGCATTCCGTGCGCCCGCCCGATATTACGTATTTTTGCGATATGCGAGGACGTCCGACGGGCGTCCTTTTTCGCGTGGGAAAAGGCTGTCAAATAATTCTCCACCTTTTCGGATAATATGACGATTTTTAGTCGCGCTATTGAAAATGTGCCTCCTTGATGGTATAATATATAATGTATAACTGTATTCGTAAGGAGCATATTTGTATGAAAAAATGGAGTATCAGCGTCCCGCAGAGGGAGCTCGTCTCAAAGCT
>JAUMVH010000214.1 GCA_030530245.1 Ruminococcus sp. | reverse complement strand
TATCGCCGCGTCCGTCGGGACGCTCAATAAAAAAGTCAACGTCGTGGTTGTGGTCGAAGCCAACATTGTTTACGGTCATATGCTTCCTCCAAAATTTGTAGAATATATCATATTATTTGTAGTATACTTCATTGCAATCCGTTTGTCAATAGCGTATAATTTAGTTGCAGTACAGAGATAAGAGGGAAGCTCTGTATGTTCTGTGTTATCTTTGAGGGGGACGATACAGAATGATCGAACGCGTCAGCTTTACACGGAACTGCACTGCTGTGTAAGGCTGACACAAAAACAAAAAACTATGAGGAGGAAAAACATGAAAAAATGCAGATTTGCGGCAATTCCTGTCATCACGGCTATGGCACTGAGCGTGATACCGATGAGCACGACAGAGCTCAGCACGAACGCCGCCTTTGAGAAGAACGCAGCCCAGACCGTCGCCGATATGGGCTTCGGCTGGAACCTCGGCAACTCGCTCGACAGCTACTCAGGCACTGTGGTAGGTGCTAACATCGGCAGCACATCGAGTGAGACGGCGTGGGGAAATCCCGCCACGACAAAGGCTATGATAGACATGGTCAAGGCTTCGGGAGTCGAGACCGTGCGCGTGCCTGTTACGTGGTACGAGCACATGGACCCCAACACATACAAGATAGACGAGGTGTGGATGAACAGAGTCGAGGAAGTCGTGAACTATGTCCTCGAGGACGATATGTACTGTATCATCAACGTCCATCACGATACGGGCGAAAATGGCTGGCTGAAAGCCAACAGCACCAACCTCGATACAAAAAAGAAGATGTTCTCGGCAATATGGGAGCAGGTCAGCGCCAACTTCGCTGATTACGGCGACAAGCTGCTGTTTGAGGGCTACAACGAGATACTCGACGCAAGCGCAAATCAGTGGTGGAATCCGAGCTCTGAGGCTTGCCCCATATCCAACGACCTCAATCAGATATTTGTTGACATCGTGAGAAAATCAGGCGGAAACAACTCCAAGCGCAACCTCATCTGCAATACCTACTGCGCAGGAGCAAACACCGAGATAACGAGCCAGTTCGTTCTTCCGAAGGATACGGCGAGCAACAGGCTGATAGTCGAGGCGCACGTTTATCAGCCGTTCGAGTTCACCTACGAGGGAGCTCCCGAGGTCACGACATGGACGAGCGCGCCGCTCGATATGGTGCTCAACAACCTCAACAGCACGTTCGCGAGCAAGGGCATTCCAGTAATTGTAGGCGAGTTTGGCTGCGCGAACAAGGGCAATATGGACCAGATAACCTCATGGTCGAAGTACCTCGTGGAATCGTGCACAAAAAATGGCATGAGGTGCATCTGGTGGGACAACGGCGACCTCTACAAGATATACAACAGGCGCACTCTCAAGGTCACCGAGCCCGACCTGCTCGGGACTATGGTAGCGGCTGCGAAGGGTCAAAATTATGTCATCGACACCACTGTCAAGGGCGATGCGAACGGTGACGGACAGTTCAATGTCGCTGACCTCGTTATCCTTCAGAAGTGGGTATTAGGCGTGCCCAACACGACGGTCGCCGACGTGAAGGCGGCTGACCTCTGCAAGGACGACAGGCTCGACAGCTTCGACCTCATCGCAATGAGAAAGCTCCTTGTCAGCGCCGATAATCTCTGCGCGAGCGAGGACAACTGGAGCAGCTGGGTAGACACTGAGGCAGGCGCTGACGCTGCGATGGACTACACAGCAAACGGAGTTAAAATGCAAGTCAATGCGGGCGGTGAGTACGAATGGAACGCTCAGTTCTTCTATCAGGGACTCACCCTCGAACAGGGCACAACGTATAAGATATCCTTCGACTACAAGGCTGATTCAAAGCAGTCCACGTCGTTCCACGTAATGCAGGGACACGATGATTACCTTCCCTACTACAGCGGCGAGCTCAACTGGACGACCTCCGCTCAGCACTACGAGGATACATTCAAGTACACCGAGCCTACCGACAAGCTCTGCCGTGTCGGCTTCAATCTCGGCGGCAGCGGCGTGAAGGTGCCGTTCACAGCGGAGGTAGCGAATCTGAGCCTTGTAAAGGTAAACGGTAACGCTTCGGCTGAGACGACACAGCCTGCACAGGTCACCTCGACCACAACAACTGCTGCAAATAACAATACCACGACAACAACTGTCGCGGCGGCAGGCTCAAATGAGATAAACAGGAACGCAGATATGGTAGCAGACCTTCGCAACGGCACAAGCTCTTATTTCTTCCCGTCGGGTCCGTGGACAAATGGCGGTGTATTCGACTGTGGCTGGAGCTCTGACAATATCAGGTTCACAGACGCAATGGAGATAACCATTACGAGCGACCCGTCAGGCAAGTACAATTATCTCAGCGGCGAGTACCGCACAAAGGAAAAGTACGGCTACGGCTACTACGAATGCTCAATGATGCCGATCAAGGCAGACGGCGTTGATACGGGCTTCTTTATGTACACAGGACCGTCCGACAATGACCCGTGGGACGAGATAGACTTTGAGTTCCTCGGCTATGATACGACGAAGGTGCAGCTCAACTACTACACCGACGGCGTTGGCGGTCACGAGTATATGCTCGACCTCGGATTTGACGCTTCACAGGGCTATCACACATATGGCTTCGACTGGCAGCCCGACCGTATCACATGGTATGTTGACGGCGTTGCAAGATATTCGGCGACAGAGAATCTTCCCTCCAACCCGGGAAGAATAATGGTCAATACATGGCCGGGTACAGGCGTTGACGAGTGGCTCAAGCCTTTCAAGGGCAATGTTCCTCTGACAGCAAAGTATCAGTGGATAACATGGTCAAAAAATAAGTAAAGCCAACATTCATCTTCAATTCATTCCCCATTACACGCAGAGAGCCGACTTCTTTCCGAGGTCGGCTTTTCTGTACCCCGAGATTTGCAGAATATATCATAAAATGTGCAGTGAATGTCATTGTAAACTTTACTTCGGCAGTCTATAATAAAACTATAAAATATGTATAGCTTGTGAACAGAGTAAAGCTATAAACGGGATGATTCAGAAAGGTGGAATCAAATATGGGAAAGAAAAAAATACACGGAAGGGTCGCAGCCTGTGCGGCTGCGCTCGCTCTCACGGCGACATTCGGTAATGTGGTACTGCCTGAGTTCCCGACAGCTCATGCGGCGCAGTCGGACTGGCACTTCGACTTCGGCGGCAACGGCGCTGCAAACGGCTACACGGCAGTCGACGCAGGAACGGGCTACAGCAACGCAAGGGGCTATGGCTTTGCAAATACGGGACAGGTCAAGAACGTAGCAGCTGCGGGAAAGAACGAGCTCAGTGACGCTGTGCAGTTCACGAACACCTCCGCGGCAAACACCTTCAACGTTGACCTGCCGAGCGGTCTCTACGAGATACGCGTAAGACTGGGCAATACAGCACGTGCATCAGTCAAGGCAGAGGGCGTGCTCCAGCTCATAAATATGACGGGCAACAACGCCGAGGACAAATTCACTATCCCCGTAACGGACGGGCAGCTCAACCTGATGGTCACCGAGGGCAAGGCAGGCACCGCGTTCACGCTCAGTGCGCTCGACATCAAAAAGGTGTCCGACAGCACCGAGACAAAGCAGACCATATGGGTGTGCGGTGATTCGACGGTCTGCAATTACTATCCCCTTGCGACAAGCGAGCAGGCAGGCTGGGCTCAGATGCTCGGCGGCTATGTTGACACATCCGTATTCGATATCAGAAATATGGCTGCAAGCGGTCAGTACGCGAAGGGCTTCGTTGATGCGGGACAGTTCGCTCCGATCGAAAAATACGGCAAGAAGGGCGATTATTACATCATTTCCATAGGTATCAACGATACGAATTATTCAAACGCGACCGAGTACTACAACACCGTTACCGATATGACGAAACGCGCGCAGGCAAAGGGTATGGAGGTCATACTCATAAAGCAACAGGGACGAAACGGCGACGCTCAGGGCAATCTCACCTCCCGCTGGTTTGCAGGCGAGCTTGACAAGATAGGCAAGGAGCAGAACTGTCAGGTAGTCGACCTGTTCAATCTGTATAAGGATTACTGCCGCTCGATAGGCGCAGACAAGACCAACGCATTATACAAGGACGCACTGCACCCGAACCGCGCAGGAGCTGACAAATTGGCGGAGCTCGTAGCAAGTCAGATACAGTTCACTGCCATCAACGCCGATGGACCTGTCAC
>JAUMVH010000014.1 GCA_030530245.1 Ruminococcus sp. | reverse complement strand
CATACAGCCCGCGGTCGAGCGCTTCCGCTTCCGCACTCCCGTACGCTTCAAGGAGGCGGAGGGCGACTGCTTCCTGTGCGGAGTTTGTGTCGAATTTGACGAGAAATGCGGCAAATCGCACAAAATTGAACGCCTGATTATAAGATAATCTACAAAGTTTTTCCGAAAGTATTGCAATTTTGGAAAAATTGTGATATGATGTGTGTATGTACTAAAACTATTAAATATTTTGCGAGATTTTTGTATTTCTTTCAGACAAACACAATAGTAAACAGTGCAAATATCTTTTTACAGGAGGTCATAACTATGGAGGTCTTAAAAGTATCATCACATTCAACACCTAACTCAGTCGCAGGCGCTATTGCAGGAGTTATCAGAGAGCAGAAAGCTGTCGAGGTACAGGCAGTAGGTGCAGGCGCGTCAAATCAGGCTATCAAGGCAATCGCAATAGCACGAGGCTACCTTGCTCCCATAGGTATCGACCTCATCTGCATACCCGCATTCGCAAACATTCAGATAGACGGCGAGGAAAGAACGGCTATCAAGCTTATCTGTGAACAGAGATGAACACATCGGGCGGGCATAAGGTTGTCCGCCCTTATCTTTTATCACACGCACAAGGAGACATAGCATGAATATAGAAGTAACGAGAATAAACAGCGGCGTCAGCTCCGACCCCAAGGGCTACGTGAGCGCCGTGAACGAGGAGTATTACTACCAGCTCAAGAGAATAACCGACAATATCATCAATTCCCGCAACGAAAAGCCCGTTATCCTGCTCTCGGGACCGTCGGGCTCGGGCAAGACGACCACAGCCTTCATGATAGAGAAGATACTCGACGACGCGGGCTTCGAGACGCACACCATCTCCATGGACAACTACTTCTGCCCGCTCAGTCAAGAGGAGAAGGAGCTCGCGGCTCTCGGCAAGATGGACCTCGAGTCCCCCGACCGCATCGACGCGGAGCTCCTGAATGAGCAGATAGAAGCCATAGAGCGCGGCGAAAGGGTCGAGATACCCAAGTACAACTTCGCGGACTCCACCCGCCACCACAGCGGGCTCTTCCTCGAGCGCAAGCAGGGCGAGCTCGTCATATTCGAGGGCATACACGCGCTGAATCCCGCGGTCATTACTGTCCCCGACAGCAGGCTCGTCAAGCTATATGTCAGCGTGCGCACGAGGATAACCTGCGGGGATATCATACTCCACCCGTCGAAGGTGCGCCTCATGCGGAGAATGATACGCGACAAGAACTTCCGCAAGCGTGCCCTGCGCGAGACGATGAATATGTTCCACAGCGTCGAGGCGGGCGAGAACAAGTACATAATGCCGTACAAGCACCGCTCCGACTACGACATCGACACCTTTATGGCGTACGAGCTCAATGCCTACCGCAACGCGCTCATAGACCAGCTCCGTGAGATGAGCGATATTCCCGAGCTCGCCGACGTGACAGAGGTGCTCGAACAGCTCGTGCCGCTCGATAAGAAGGATATTTCCCGCGATTCGCTGATATGTGAGTTCATAGGCAGCGGACAGTTCAAATACTGAAATACACAGACAAGCGCACACGAACTGACCGTGTGCGCTTGTCTTGCATAATTGCGGGCGAGCGGAGCTCGCCCCTACACAATGGCTGAATGCTGACAAATCGTAGGGGCGCTTTCCGAACGCCCGCGCAGGATTAAACGGACGGGAACGTTCTTCTATTCGCCCGCTTGTTACAGCTCCAGCCCGAAGCTGATGGACAGGGCGGTATTGACCTTATCCATTGAGCGCAGGTCGAGCTCGCCCATCTTGTCCTTGAGGCGCTTTTTATCTATAGTGCGTATCTGTTCGAGCAGGACTATGCTGTCCTTGGCGAGACCGCACTTATCAGCCTGCACCTCTATATGCGTAGGCAGGCGGTTCTTATCGCGCTGGCTCGTGATAGCCGCCGCGATGACCGTGGGGCTGTGGCGGTTGCCGACGTCGTTCTGGACTATAAGTACAGGTCTTATACCGCCCTGCTCCGAGCCGACCACAGGGCTGAGGTCGGCGTAGTATATCTCTCCTCTTTTGACTGACATAGCATTTATCTCCTATTAATGATTCTCAGAGCTCTGACTATATTATTCCACTCTGCGGCAGGATTATACAGCCGCGATATATAATATGCTGTCGGAGCGCGATTTGTTTTGCGCAGGAAGCTCCTGCCTCTTTTGTGCAGATTTGACATAAATGGCACCGTAAGTTTTCCGTGCTGCCCGTTGCAATGTTTTGTTCAATATGCTATAATGAAAGTAGCTTGGCAGTTGCGGAATGTGACTGTTTGCCCGCTTAGCATTCGGGCTTCAAGACAATGGGAGGGAATCAGAGATGAATATCAAGAAATTAGCTGCGGCTGCCGCAGCTGCTGTACTGTGCATATCATCGGCGTTTATGCCGATGTCGGACAACGGACTGCGGCTCTTTGCGCCGTCGGTATCCTATGCTGACAGCTCGGGCAGCTACAACGGCATAAACTGGACGCTTTCGGGCGGAACGCTCACCTTCACGGGAAGCGGCGACCTCAAGAGCGGAACATCGTACCCGTGGTCGGGCGAGAGCATAGAACAGATAGTCGCGGGCGAGGGCATAACCTACCTCGGCAGCTCTGTCGTATCCTCGGCACGCGGCGTAACAAGCGTAAAAATACTCAACCCCGCCTGTCTCTTTGACAGCACCTCGTTCCCGTCGGGAGTCGCTGTACAGGGCTATGCAAAGAGCACAGCGGCTCTGCTTGCTACCGAGCGCGGGAACAGCTTCACCTCGCTCGGCAATTACGACAACACCCCCGTTTACTCCGAGAAATCGGGCGCTTTCACGACGTGGGCGCTCGACAAATTCGGCATACTCACCTTCTCGGGAACAGGCTCGATACCCAAGCACGACGCCTCGGTACAGCCGAAATGGGTCTCAAAGTACCGCGACCAGATAAAGGGCGTTATCATCGAGGAGGGCATAACCAAGGTCGGCGACTTCGGTCTCGGCGGCTATGAGTCGTACAAGTCGGATATGCCGAATCTCTCGTTCGTGTACATACCCTCAACCGTGACTCAGCTCGGCGAGAACTCCCTCATCTTCTCCAAGAACCTCCAGTGGGTGAGCGTCGCCAGCGGTCTCGAAAGGATAGAGGCGTGCGCATTTCAGGGCTGTACCGCTCTGAGGAAGATAGAGCTCCCGAAGACGATGTCGTTCATCGGCTCGTCGGCGTTTGAGTCGTGCTCCTCGCTCAGTCAGGTCACCATACTCAACCCCAAGTGCAAGATATATGATTACGGCACGGGCACAAAGAGCCACACGATACAGACCGCGATACGAGGATATGCCGCGGGAGTCTACTCCATAGAGGACCAGGGCTACGGCAACTACTCGCCCGAGATGTATGCAAGGCAGTTCGGGCTCCAGTTCATATCGGTATCGTCGAGCGAGGTCACGACGACGACTACAACTACTACGACGTCGACCACTACCACCACCACTACAACTACCACAACAACGGAAACTACCACGACTACCACTACAGAGCCCACAACAACAACAACAACAACAACTACCACCACCGAGACCACTACCGAGTCCACGACTACGACCACGACGACCGAGCCGATAACTACCACCACAGCCAGACAGGATAACTACACTATCCTCGACTACGACGATTCACCGCTGTATGTCGGCGAGCAGAGGGCGATATACGTGTATAACTCCGACACCTACGAGTGCACGGGAGTATACGTCACCGATATGTCCGACAACGTGTCCTACAGGTTCAGCCAGTCGCGCGGAGTGGTATACATCACCGCTCTCGCCGAGGGTACGGCTTACCTGACCATACGCGAGCAGGACTGCGTCATCGGCGAAAGGGTCAAGATATCCTTCGTCGCGCCTCCCGCAACGACTACCGAGCCGCCTGCCACCGAGCCTCCCGTCACCACGACTACGACTATAGCTCCCGACAGGAGCGTGCGTATGCAGATAGTGAACTACCCGACAAAGACGGTCTATGAGCTCGGCGAGAGCCTCGATATATCGGGACTCGCGGTCAAGACGTGGTACATCGACGGAAACGGCGACGAGCACGCCGATAACTACGGCAACGCATACGATGTTTCCGCTTTCAGCTCCAATTTCGATATATCGGGCTTTGACAGCTCCACAGACGGCGAGCACGTCATAACTGTCACCTACAAGCGCTACAACTCGGCGATGGAGCTCCTCACCGACAGTGAGACCTTCTCGGTATATGTGCTCACTCCCACTACCACGACAACTACTACAACTACCACGACCACCACACAGACCACAAGGGAAGCCACCAGCACGACGACCACTACCACCACCACGACCGAGACCACCACTACCACCGATATCGGCGTGCGTATGCAGGTGATAAGCTACCCCACCAAGACCGTTTACGAATGGGGCGAGCAGTTCGACCTGACGGGTCTTACGATAATGGTGTGGTCATGGGACGAGTACGGCAATGAGGTCGTCGAGAATAACGGCGAGCCCTACGTCGTAGCCGAGCGCCGCGACCTGTTCAACTACATGGGCTTCAACAGCAACATCGCGGGCGAGCGCGGCGTCATTATCACCTACGGCAGCTATATCAGCCGCCTTAACCGCTGGCTGTCGACGAGCGAGCAGATAAAGGTGTATGTCAACGAGAAGCCGACTCCCACCACTGCCTCGACTGCCACGACGACCGCTACATCTACCGTGACGACCGCGGTAACGACGACTACGACTCCCACAACGACCGACGAGCCCATTAAGCCCGCCGACTACGACCTCGGCGACGTAAACCGCGACGGCTCGGTCAATGCCAAGGACGCCACCGAGATACTCAAGGCGTATGCGGCTTACTCCACGGGCAATACTCCCAAGCTCACCGAGTCGCAGAAGCTCGCCGCAGACGTCAACCTCGACGGAGGGATAAACGCCAAGGACGCGTCGGTAGTCCTCGCGTATTACTCGTACCTCTCCACGGGCGGAGGCAAGTCGCTGAAGGATTACCTTTCACAATAGCACCTATGCAGGCGGTTCGTTCTGAGCCGCCTGTTTTTGTAGGGGCGCATTCCGTGCACCCGCCCGATCCATAATGCGTAATTCGTAATGCGTTTAAATGTGGGGTGTTGGTATCATAGCGGGCGGCGAAACGCCGTCCCCTACATTTTACCGCCGAAAGCAGACTGAGCCTTTTGTACAAAGTGAGCGAGCAAAGCGAGCGGCAACGAAGTTAGGGGTTCGGGGAGTACGCTCCCCGACAGGGTCTGGGGCGGCGCCCCGGCGGATTGTCAAGGCAGAGCCTTAACCAGAGTCCAGAGACAGAGTCTCTGGTTGACAAAATCGAGCTTCGATGATATAATGTAATTACTTATGTTACTATAACAGAAAAGAGGACATATCAATGGCAAAGGATAAAAAGCTTGTTACCGCGATAACCTCTATGGAAGAGGACTTCGCACAGTGGTACACCGATATCTGCAAGAAAGCCGAGCTTATCGAATATACGAGCGTTAAGGGCTGTATGGTCATTCGTCCCTACGGCTACGCGATATGGGAGAATATCCAGCATATACTCGATTCGAGATTCAAGGCGACAGGTCACGAGAACGTTTGTATGCCAATGTTTATCCCCGAGAGCCTGCTCCAGAAGGAGAAGGACCACGTTGAGGGCTTTGCTCCCGAGGTGGCGTGGGTAACTCACGGCGGAAACGAAAAGCTCGAGGACAGGCTCTGCGTAAGACCTACCTCCGAGACGCTCTTCTGCGAGCACTACGCCAATATCGTGCACTCCTACCGCGACCTCCCCAAGCTCTACAACCAGTGGGTGAGCGTCGTTCGCTGGGAGAAGACCACGCGTCCGTTCCTGCGCTCGAGAGAGTTCCTGTGGCAGGAGGGTCACACCATTCACGCGACAGCTGAGGAGGCTATCGAGGAGACCGAGCGTATGCTCAACGTCTATGCCGACTTCTGCGAGGATTCGCTCGCTATGCCCGTGGTCAAGGGCAAAAAGACCGAGAGCGATAAGTTCGCGGGAGCTGTCTCCACCTACGCGATAGAGGCTCTCATGCACGACGGCAAGGCGCTTCAGGCGGGTACCTCGCACTATTTCGGCGACGGCTTCGCTAAGGCGTTCGACATCGAATACACCGACAAGGAAAACAAGCGCGTGTTCCCGCACCAGACAAGCTGGGGCGTTACTACCCGTCTCATCGGCGCTGTCATCATGACTCACGGCGACGATAACGGTCTCGTGCTCCCGCCCGCTGTTGCTCCGATACAGGTCGTTATCATTCCCGTTGCCCAGCACAAGGAGGGCGTTCTCGAAAAGGCTAATGAGCTCAAAGACCGCCTCGCGGCAATAGGTCTGCGCGTGAAGCTCGACGACAGCGAGAACTCTCCCGGCTGGAAGTTCGCGGAGTATGAGATGAAGGGCGTGCCGCTCCGTGTGGAGATAGGTCCGCGCGACATCGAGGAGGGCAACTGCGTTATCGCTTCCCGCTGGAACGGCGAGAAGGTGACTGTGGCTCTCGGTGACCTCGAGACTGCGGCAGAGCAGAAGCTCAAAGAGGCTCACGACGGAATGTACAGGAAGGCTCTCGACAATCAGACGAGACGCACCTACGCCTGCACGTCCATCGACGAGATAAACAAGGCTCTCGAGCAGGGCGACGGCTTCATCAAGGCTATGTGGTGCGGCGAGGAAGCCTGCGAGGACTCCATTAAGGAGCAGACGGGCGTCGGCTCGCGCTGTATCCCCTTCGAGCAGGAGCACCTCTCGGACGTGTGCGTTTGCTGCGGAAAGCCCGCAAAGCACATGGTATACTGGGGCAAGGCATATTAATAAGCGAGGCGCGGTAAAGAGGACTTTACCGCGCCTCTTTAGTGAAGAGTGAATAACTTATGTAGCCGCACTTATGTGCGGCTTTTTGTTATTCGCCGTCGTCCTTGATATACCATACACCGTTAGTGATATACGGCACGCCGTCTATCTCTACCGACTGCAAGCCCTCTGTGTTGAGCTGCGTGGTAAGTGCGGCATACACGTACGGTAGCATACGCGTCGTCGACATAGCCTTGGGAGCTACAGGCACGAGGCAGGTGACGTTCGTGCTGTAGGACGGACCCACACTTACAAGCGTAGGCGTGGTGGAATCAGCGACGATTATCTTGTAGTCCGTATCGGTCGCCGCGAACGAGCACGCGTTCTTGGCGGGGACTATCACCGCGAGTCCGCCGCTGTCGTCGACGGTTATGATGATACGCTGTATAGCCTTTTCGTCGGTCATATCATAGCCCGAGAGTATCAGACCGTTGGTGCAGAGTATCGCCGACGCGAACTGAAATACCACCTTGCTGCTGTCTGTGTAATTGTCGAAGGTCAGCGAGGTGTAGGTGCCCGTATAGGAGACTACAGCAGAATTGTTTACCGTTCCCGTGCAGGAGAAAAAGAAGTTGCGGTAGCTGCCTAAAAACATCTTTGCGTCGCGCGCTCCGTCCGAGCTGGACTCGAGCGAGAGAACTACATTCTCGAGGAAGGTACCCTCCTTGTGTGCCTCAAGAAAATCATAGAGCCCGATAAGTGTTCCCGACGGTGCGCTCTCATATCTTGCTATTGCCATCTTATTCCTCCTCCGTTACTGTAAGGTCGCCGACGACTGCCATCGCCCTCGTCGCGGCAGTCTGTATCGTGTAGTGAGTGGTGCCGAGTCCCCCGCCGTCGCCCGCTGTCTTCTGCTTCTTCCACACGCCCGAGCTGTTCAGGCAGTAGTAGTCGCCAGTGTTGATGTCGTGCGCCGTAGAGCCCATCGCGAGAAGCCTGCCCTCAAAGTCGTTGACCTCGGGGAGGTCGGCAGACGTGTCCATGCCGATGCTCGCCACGACCACGGCTTTCCCGCTCTCGTACCGTATGAAGCATTCGTTTTTTATCCAGTTCATACAGAACTCCTTTCTGAGTGTATCCGCGTAAGGAGCTGACCGCCCCTCATAAGGGGTGCGGAAAAGGCATTTCTGCAACGGAAAACCGTTGATTATTGAAAAATTTCTTTCACACTTTGTATGTGTGCACAAATATTCGCGTGATGATTTGTGGGCATTGCACAAAGTGCGGCGGTGCTCCCGTGATTGACAAATCTGTGCGGGTATGATATTATGTTATTAATACTTTTATAAGAAGGGTGAAAAAATGGAAAACTATACACAGACAAACATACAGCAGCCCGCACCTCCTCCGCCTCCACCGAGAGCGCTGACTCCCGAGGACGCCGAGCGAAAGAGCTTCAAGGGCAAGGTCGAGTATATGGGCGGCGGACTGCTGATATACACCTGCATCATCTACGGCATATACATCGCCGATATGTTCGCGCATTTCATCTACTTCGCGATAAAAACTATGGGCGACAAGGCGGAGTACAACAGGCTCATCACGGAATACAACGATACCCTGCTCGAGCGGGCGGGAGGAATGATAGCGGGCGTTATCGTCGGCGCTGTATTTATGATACTGTTCTTCATCAAAGCGCTGCCGCTGAAAAAAATATTCGCCAGCCACAGGAAAATGACCTTCCCGAAGCTGCTGATGCTGATAAGCGTGCTGATGTGCTGTCAGCTTCCGTTTATGTTTTTCGACGAGGGCGTGGAGTGGCTGCTCAATCAGGTCGGACTCTCGCTGCAGCAGGCGATAGAGTCCTCGCAGGCGGGAAGCACGACGATATCTATGTTCCTCTATGCGAGCTTCATCGGGCCCATTGTCGAGGAGCTCATCTACCGCGGCTTTGTAATGCACACCTTCGAGAGAGTAGGCTGCGGCAAGTTCTGCGCGATACTCTCCTCGGCGATACTCTTCGGCATCATGCACGCCAACCCCACACAGTCCATATTCGCGATATACGTCGGAGTCATTTTCGGCTACGCGGCGATGGAATTCGGCTTGGGCTGGTCGATCGCCCTCCACATCATCAACAACTTCCTCTTCGGCGACGTGCTGACGTTTATCGCCAACAAGCTGCCCGAGACCGCGGGTGCGATACTCGAGTATTCGGTGCTCGGCGTGATGTTCCTTGCGGGTCTCATCGTGTTCATCGTCAAGAGAAAGCACGCTGTCTCCTATATCCGCGAGAACAACCCTCCCGCCAAGCACTACGGCTGGATATTCAGCTGCATAACCATTCTCGCGTTCATCGTGATGAATCTGTTCTTCGCGCTGCTCTCGTTCAGAAAATTCGAGGGATGAATAATAGCCTCCGTCCGTGGGATAATATCCGCGAACGGAGGTTTTTTTATGGCTGAGTACCTTTCACGGGGCGCGTTTCGGCTCGGCGCGCCCGTCCACATCGAGAGCCATGCCGCTGTCGTCGGCGATAAGGAGGGACAGGGTCCGCTCGGGAAATGCTTCGACGAGATAATCAGCGACAGCCACTTCGGTCGCAGTACGTGGGAGCAGGCGGAGAGCCGCTTCCAGCTCGAAGCCGTCAGCCTCGCCGTGAAAAAGGCGGGGCTCGTCAAGGAGGATATCGACTCCATCTGCGCGGGCGACCTCATCAACCAGTGCACGGGCTCGTCGTACGGGCTGCGGGAGCTCGATATCCCCTTCCTCGGTATCTACGGCGCGTGCTCGACTATGGCGGAGGGGCTGCTCATATCGTCAGTGCTCGTGGACAGCGGAGTCTCAAAGCGCGCCGCCGCCGTCACCTCGTCGCACTTCTCCACCGCGGAAAGGCAGTTCCGCGCACCGCTCTCATACGGCGGTCAGCGCACTCCCACCTCGCAGTGGACGTGTACAGCCGCGGGAGCAGCCGTGCTCTCCCGCGACAAGGGCAGGGCGGCTGTCGTCGGGGGCTGTATCGGGCGGATAGCAGATATGGGCATAAGCGATATCACCAATATGGGCAGCGCTATGGCTCCCGCAGCCGCTACCACGATAAAGCGCTATCTCGAGGCAACGGGGACGGCTCCCGAGGACTACGACTACATCGTCACGGGCGACCTCGGCACCGTCGGGAGCAAGCTCGTCAGGGAGTTCATGCAGAAGCAGGGCGTCGATATCGCCAAGCAGCACCGCGACTGCGGCGAGCTCATCTTCGACAACGACAGGCAGGATACCCACTGCGGCGGGTCGGGCTGCGGGTGCAGCGCGAGCGTGCTGTGCGGGCTCTTCCTGCCCATGCTCGAGGAGGGCAGGATAGGCAATATCCTCTTCGTCGCGACGGGCGCGCTGATGTCCACGATGTCGCTGCAGCAGGGCGAGAGCATTCCCGCTATCGCCCATCTCGTCCACATTCAGGGAGGTAAGGACTGACTATGACCGAAATTATCAAGGCTTTCCTCGTCGGCGGAGCTATCTGCGCCGTGGGACAGCTCCTCATCGACTTCACTAAGCTCACGCCTGCGCGCATACTCACGGGATATGTCGTCGCGGGAGTGGTGCTGTCTGCGCTCGGGCTGTACCGTCCGATCGCCGACTTCGCGGGCGCGGGAGCTTCCGTGCCGCTGACGGGCTTCGGACACGCCCTCGCCGAGGGCATGAAAAAAGCCGTCGACAAGGACGGCTTCGCGGGCGTATTCACGGGTGAGCTCACCGCCGCCGCGGGAGGTATCGCCACGGCTCTGCTCGCGGGACTGGCGGCTTCGCTCGTGTTTCGTCAGCGTGATAAAGTGTAACCTGTGCTTCAATGCCGCGCGGAAACTGATTACGCTGCCGACAAACTGCCGCGCGAAGCCGAAAGTTTCGCTCAAGCCTTTTCAAAGGCTTGCAGGGTCGAGGGGCGGCGCCCCTCGTCGCCGTTCACAGCTTTTAAAGAACGGCGAAATAAAACGGAGGCGCCTCGCAAGGGGTGAATCAAAAAACAGCCCAGTGGGCTGTTTTTTGAGAGGAGACGCCTTGTAAGAGAAGGCGTCCCCTGCTGCCGTTCCATAATTGCTTGCCTGCGGAGTTATCTCCGCACGGAATTACAACGCCGATTGTGCGGGACGCCGAGGGCGGCGTCCCCTACAAATCGCAGCCGTAGCAATTCTGTATGGCACGGGAGGATAATATCCGCCCCTACAAGTACAAATAATCCCGCACATACAGAAAGCCGCCGTTTCATACGGCGGCTTTCTGCTGTCAGAGTGTATTTTATTTTCCTGTAAGTCGTTTGATGATGTAACGTCCGCTGAGCTTGCCGCTCTTGCCGATGTTGTATACGTGCTCCTCGTATATCTTCTGTATCTTCTCCGCGTATTCCTCGCGCCTTGCGAGCATATCCGCGATGACGTCATTCGTCTTTTCAAGCTCGTCGGGCTTCACTACGGCGCCGACCTCCGTCCTCAGCGTGAGGTTCATCGGCTCCATGCCGAGCTTGTCGTACTCGTTGTTCATCACCTTCATAGGCGTGTCGATGAACAGCACGGGACGCTTCGTGACGAACGCGAATTCCCACGCGATATCGCTCCAGTCGGTGATGAGTATGTCCGACTCCATAACGGGATTATTCGACGAGAAGTCGGTCTGCACGGTGATGTTCGCGTTGTCCTTGAACTTATCCTTGAGCCCCTCGAACTTCTCGGGCTCGAGGCGTACCTGCTGCGGGTGCGGGCGGAGGATTATCTCGTAGTCCGTCTTGCCGAGCTCCGCGAGGAGGTCGTCCGCGCACAGGTCGATGATGTTGTCGACCTGCCACGAGGGAGCTATGAGTATCTTCGGCACCTTATTCGGTGTGTGCTCGGAGCTGTTGAAGGTCTCGAGCATTTCGTCCATGAGCGGGTAGCCTGTCTCGACGAGGCGCTTCTTGGGAGTGTTGTATACCTCCTCGGAGGCGCGTATCTCGCTGAACTGGTCAGTGCTCGGTACGAGTATCGTATCGAACCAGTCGAGCGCGCCCTTTCGGAAGGTGGCGATACTGCCTATTCCGTGGCTCGCGAATACGTACTCGACGTCCTTCTTCACGCGCGAGCGCTTGATGTGGTACTTCTCAAGGTCGGGCATGGTCATCACGACCATATCGCACTCAAGCTTCATGAACAGCGGCACGAGGCGCCTGTCAGAGCCGATGTAGTAGGGGTGTATCTGCGGGCGGGTGTCGTCGAAAATCTTGTCGTTCGGGTCGCTCGTCACATAGTGTATGTCGAGGTCGGAGTGCTCGCAGATGTAGTCTATCGTGCCCTTGAAGTACTTGTAGAAGCCGTTCGACTCGGAGTAGAACATCAGCTTCATGTCCTTTACCGCGAAGAACTTTTTGTAGTCCTCCTTCTCGCGGGCGTTGTACTTCTTGTGTATCTTTTCCTTCTCTATGCGCTGCTTGTTCATCTTCTTGAGGTACTCGTAGTCGATGTACTTCTTCGGCGGCATGAGCAGGTTATACAGGTACATACACGGGATAGCGAACAGGTTGCCGAATATCCAGTAGAGACCCACGCCTGCGGGTACGAGGAATGCAAAATAGGTCGAGAATGCTATCATGAACAGCGTCGTGAGCACCTTGTTGAGAGTGCCCTGCGACACCTGAAGAACATTTATCTTGTTCTGTATCCAGCACATCAGCCACGCGCTCAGTCCCGAGAGCAGCGGTATCAGCAGCAGTATATAGTCGTGCTTGAACGAGGGAGTCTTGCTCAGGTCTATGCCGAGGAACATCATGTTCAGTTCCTTTATCTGCTCCGCGGGAGCAAGCAGCATATCGGGGAGCGCGTGCCCCTCGGGGATAAGGGCGCCCTTGATGAGGCTGACTATCTCGAGCTGGTAGGAGTTCTCCGCGAGCTTGGACGGTTCGGCAAAGGCAGCGAGCCAGTCCTTGAAGCTGCTTATGACTCCCGAATCAAACTGGAGTATGAACGTCAGCGGGTGATACATAACGTACACGAGTCCGAGTACGAGCGGTATCTGTATCAGCAGCGGCACCGAGCTCAGCAGCGGGTGGTAGTGGTACCTCTTGTATAGCTTGAGCTGCTCCTCGCCGAGCTTGTCCTTGTCGTCGATGTACTTTATCTTGAGTGCGTTCTCCTCGGGCATGAGGCGTACCATATTTATCGAGTTCTTCTGCGTCACCATATTCAGCGGGAACAGCAGCACCTTCGTCAGCAGCGTGAAGATGATGATACTGAGTCCGTAGTCGCCGACTATGTTGAAGATGACCGTCATCGCCTTGCCGAGGATATTGCCTAAAAAGCTTATTACTATCATCAGCGCGCTCCCGAATTATTCGTCGTCGTCATCGTCGAGGAGGTCGTCCGCTGTGATGACGTCCTTGCCGTCGTCCGCGCCCTTCATCTCTGCGGCGGGAGCGTCGTCCTCGGGCTTCTTTTTCTTAACGGCGTTCTTCATCTTTCTCCAGTAGATACCGAGTACGGTGCCGACTGTGATGACTACGCCCGCAACTATCTGTATGATGAGCGTCGTAGAGCTCGGGTCGAGGTATGCAAGCTTTATTCCCGCGAATACCGCGGACAGAACTGTGATATTTTCCATGATTTCTCCTTCTTGTCGTTTGTTTTTGTTCTTGTCAAAAAACTGACAACTTATATTATACCACTATTAATAATATATGTCAATCAAAATTTTGCCCGAATTATGCGATTTGTCGGTTTTGTTTATGTGGAAAACGCGCGTTTGGGGCGATGGATTCGGTTTTTGTAGGGGCTGCCTTTGGCAGTCCGACAATTTGATAGTGATTTGCGGACGCCCAAAGTGCGCCCCTACAGGCTAAATTCAAAGAAAAACGCTTTCGCTATTGCATTATTCGCGGAAATATGGTAGAATAAGTCTGTCCTACAGGATAGAAAGGATAGATATGGATAAAAATGATATTTGGAAAATAGCCCTCGTGGTCGCGATGATGGCGTTCTCTGCGCTGTTTTCGGGCACCGAGACCGCCTATTCCAGTGTGAACAAGCTCAGGCTCAAAAACTATGAGTCGCAGGGCAATAAAAAAGCCGCCAAGGCGCTGGGGCTCGCCAACCGCTTCGACGAGGTGCTCACCGCCGTCCTCATCGGCAACAATATCGTCAACATCGCCGCCTCCTCCGTGAGCACCCTCCTGTTCGTGAGCATTTTCGGCAGCAAGGGCGCGGGTATCTCCACCGCGGTCATAACCGTGCTGGTGCTCGTGTTCTGCGAGGTGCTGCCCAAGTCCTACGCCAAGAAAAACGCCGAGAAGATCTCCCTCGCGTTCGCGGGTCCGCTGTGGATGCTGATAACGCTGCTCAAGCCCTTTGTGTGGGTGCTCAACAGGCTGTCGTCGCTGTTCTCAAAGGGCGATGAGGCTCCGACCGTCACCGAGGACGAGCTCAAGTACATGATAGACGAAATAGAGGAAGAAGGCGTCATCGAGGAACAGGAGAGCGAGCTCGTGAAGAGTGCGCTCGAATTCGACGAGATATCCGTCGAGGAGATCCTTATCCCGCGCGTCAAGATGATAGGCGTGGACGTGAGCTCCACCATCGACGAGATAAAGGAGACCTTTACCCGAGAGATGTACTCGCGCCTGCCTGTGTACGAGAAGAGCCTCGATAATATCCTCGGTATCATCACCAACAAGGCGTTCTTCAAAATGCTCATCGAGGGCAGGAACGATATCCGCGGTATCATTCAGGAAGTCCCGCATATCGCCGATACCAAGCTCATCAGCGAGGCTATGCGCTCAATGCAGCGCTCGAAGGTGCACCTCGCCATCGTCACCGACCAGTACGGCGGCACCAAGGGCATGGTTACCCTCGAGGACATCATCGAGGAGCTCGTCGGCGAGATATACGACGAGGACGACGAGATAATCACCAACATAGTCAAGCTCGCCGAGGATAAGTACGAGTGCGCGGGCGATATGAACATCAGCGACCTCCTCGAGACCCTCGGGCTCGACGAGGATATGATAATCACCGAGTATTCCACCGTCGGCGGCTGGATGACCGATATCCTCGAGCATATCCCCGAGGCGGGCGAGAGTGCCGAATCAGGCGTGTTCAGACTTACGGCGGCTGAGGTCAGCGAGCAGAACGTCGAGAAGGTCATCATCGAGATACTGCCGACCGACGGCTCGGATAAAAGCGAAGATGACGAATAAAAAGGGGGACGCGCTTGCGTCCCCAACGAGATATAACAAAAGCTCCGATGTTGAACGGCATCGGAGCTTTTGTCGATATTATAGTGCTTCACCCGGTGACAGCCTCAATGATCGTTTTACCGATATAAGCTATGGCTTCAGGCGTCATGCCCGGATATACTCCCACCCAGAAGGAATTGTTCATGATGAAATCAGTATTAGTGAGATCGCCGACGACTCTGTAGCAGTCGGTTTCGCGGATAGTATCAAAGCATGGATGGAGTATGATATTTCCGCTGAACAGCAGACGGGTCTGTATGCCGTGCTCCTCGAGATATCCTGTGACCTTGTTCCTGCTTTTTCCGCTTTCTTCGCGAAGAGTTATCAGGAAACCGAACCACGATGGAGAGCTGCCTTCAGCCGCTTCGGGAAGTATCAGGATATCTTCGTACGACTCTAATATCTCACGGAGCTGCGCCCAGTTCTGCTGTCTGCGGGCTGTAAAAGCAGGCAGTTTTTTCAGCTGCACACAGCCGATAGAGGCTTGCAGGTCAGTCGCCTTGAGGTTGTAGCCGAGGTGGCTGTACACGTACTTATGGTCGTATCCATGCGGCAAAAGTCCGAAGTCTCCGTTAAAGCGGTGCTTGCAGACATTATCATGTCCCGAGGGGCATACGCAGTCACGTCCCCAATCACGCATTGAAAGCGCGATCTTGCTCAACAGTGAGTCATTGGTGTACACACAGCCGCCTTCGCCCATAGTCATGTGATGCGGCGGATAGAAGCTGCTCGTACCGATGTCGCCCCATGTGCCCGTAAATGCGGTCCTGTCGTCTATCGTGTAGCGAGAGCCGAGCGCATCACAGTTGTCCTCGATGAGCCATAGTCCGTGTCTGTCGCAGAACTCTTTGACAGCTCGGATATCGAACGGATTGCCGAGAGTATGAGCTATCATTACCGCCTTCGTCTTTTCGCTGTATGCCTTTTCAAGCATGGTAATATCAATATTGTACTGCGGGATAGTCACGTCAACAAATACAGGGACTGCGCCGTATTGCAATATGGGGGCAACTGTTGTCGGAAACGCACAGGCAACGGTTATGACTTCATCGCCGCGCCTTATCCGACGCTCTCCGAGCAGCGGAGAAGTCAGCGTCATAAATGCCAGCAGGTTTGCCGAGGAGCCGCTGTTTACGAGGTGAGCGTGCTTAACTCCGAGATAATCTGCGAACTCCTTTTCAAACTGCGCAGTAAACCGTCCCGAAGTCAGCCAGAAATCAAGTGCCGCATCGGTCAATGCACACATTTCGCTCTCGTCAAACACTCTTCGGGCATACGGTATGCGGTCGCCCTCTTCAAAGGTCTTATCACACCTGACAAAATCGCGGTAATAATCCGCGACCATTTCCTTTATCCGAGCGCGGGCTTCCGCCTCGTTATTCCAGTCCGCCATTTTTCCGATCCTCCAGATAATCATTGATCTGCCTGTCTGTTACCGACAAAACATTTTCGCCGTTGCTCCACGCCTTATACCATTCAGCTGTCCGACAAATCGAGGTATCTATATCCCAGCAGGGAGCCCACCCGAAAACAGAGCGGAGCCTCGAACAGTCGAGTCTGAGCATAGCGGCTTCGTGAGGCCCGTTATCGGGCTTGATGACTGCCGTCAGCGAGTCTCCCCAGCATTCAGCGAATTTTTGAACGACATCCGCAACGCGGCAGCAGCCGCTGTCGGCGGGTCCGACGTTATAGCTCCCCGCATATCCGCTTTCATCGTATTGAGCCGCCGCTATCATCAGGTATGCGTACAGGGGCTCAAGCACGTGCTGAAACGGACGGGTCGATGCGGGATTGCGTATGAGCATTTGTCCATTCGCTGCCGCTGCTCTTACACAATCGGGAATGAGCCTGTCCGCGGCGAAATCTCCGCCGCCGATGACATTCCCCGCGCGGACGGTCGAAAGGGAAATAGGGCTCTTTCCGTCACTCGTGAAAAAGCAATCGCGGTAGCACCTGCTGACAAGCTCGGAGCATGATTTTGAATTGGAATAGGGGTCGTAGCCGTCCAGTATATCATCTTCACGATAGCCCCAGCACCATTCATTATTGCGGTAGACCTTGTCCGTGGTAACGTTTACAACTGAGCGGACTGATTTGCTCTGACGGCTGCATTCAAGGACATTTACCGTTCCCATAACATTCGTCTGATATGTAGCAACGGGGTCAGCATAGCTCTCACGAACTATCGGCTGTGCCGCGAGATGAAATACTATCTCGGGGGCGGTGTCTGCAAATACTTCCGACAAGTGCGTAAGATCGCGTATGTCCCCTGTCACGGAGCGCATCCATGCTCCCGCTCCCATAAGTTCAAACATGGAAGGTTCTGTGGGCGCGTCAAGAGCGTATCCCGTCACATCCGCTCCCGCAAGAAAAAGCATACGGCACAGCCACGAGCCCTTAAAGCCTGTATGTCCTGTCACCAGAACACGTTTGCCGCGGTAAAAAGACATATCAAGTTTCATTCGGCGTCAATCCTCCCATCTCTTCCACGGTGCATTGCCTGTCTCCAGCATATGCTCAAGCATATCCATTTCGCGCTTGGTGTCCATACACTGCCAGAATCCTTTATGCATATATGACATGAGCTCGCCTCTCTGAACAAGCTGTTCAAGTGTGTCGGTCTCAAAAATATCCTCGTCGCCTTTTATAAAGTCAAATATTCCCGGCTCAAGCACCATATATCCCGCATTGATGGGAGCTCCGTCAGCGATATTCTTCTCGCGGAATGACTTCACGGCATTGTCGCCGCCGATATTGAGAACGCCTTTCTGCTGCTGCTGTATCACGGCTGTAAGAGTTGCCATTTTACCGTGTTCCTTATGGAATTCATACAGCTTCTTCAAATCGACATCACATACGCCGTCGCCATATGTCATCATAAAGGTATTGTTCCCGATGAACGGCCGTATGCGCTTGATACGTCCGCCCGTCATGGTATGCAGACCTGTGTCAACGACTGTAACACGCCACTTTTCACAGCGCAGGTCGTGTATTATCACTTCTTCTTTTCCGTTAGTAAAATCAAACGTCATGTCGCTTTTATGAAGAAAATAATCCGCGAACCACTTCTTTATCATGTGCTGCTTGTATCCCGCACAGATGATAAAATCATTGAATCCATAGTAGGAGTACTCCTTCATTATGTGCCATAGTATCGGAAAGCCGCCGATCTCGATCATGGGCTTCGGCTTGTACTGGCTTTCCTCAGATATACGGGTACCATATCCTCCCGCAAGCAATACGACTTTCATAATTCACCGCCTCAGTTATCATTTTCTCTTTCTTCATCCGCTCTCTTGTGACTTTTTTTCATCACCCAGAATTTATTCAGTAAAAAGTTCAGCGGAACTGTTATCATCAGATTTATCATCGGAGCTATAAAATGCGATAATCCGCACTTGTCCACAAGCAGCCAAAGCATGAGCGTTCCGATGAGCAGGTTCGAGCCGTACGCGATAAATGTACGTATAAGGGTCCTGAGCTTTTCGTCGTTCTTTTTGAAAACGTAATTGCTGTTCCAGTAGAATGCATTCAGCACACTCAGGACAAATCCCGCAGCACTGCCGATCAAATAAAGCTCCTTGCTGATAAATACAAATATGTAGTAGACGATAAGCGATATCATCGTGTTCATAACGCCCACTATCCCGAATTTGACGAATTGTGATATCCGCCCGAATGCAGACTCGGAAAGCTCCCTGCCTGCTGCCCGCATAAGAAGGTTCAGCACAGCACGTATCACATCGTCGATGATCTGCCACACTTTTGCAGCTGCTTTTTTCATATATCCTTACTCTCTGAACGCTTTCTGCGAGTTATTATTTCCATCATTATCCACATCAGTATTCCGAAAGCCGTACATATTATTCCGCTGCCGAGCCATGCCGTACGGTATACGAACCGAACATGATGAGTGCCTTCCGTGAGCTTTGTGCCGATGAATAATCCGTTGACTTTGTAGATAGGAGCAGGCTCTCCATCTACCTCAACAGACCAGCCGTCATTATGGATGAGCCCGACCGAAAGGAGCTTATCCGATGACACTTCAATGTCGCCCTCGAGCTGATTTGTCGTCATATTCACATTTTCCAGCACTTCACTGCATCTTGCTTCATACCCCTCGGTGAGCTGCGACGCGGGAATAGCGTAAACGTTTATCTCATCGTATTTCATCGGGAGTCTGACATCTATCGTTTTTGCAGCTTTTTCATAATATCCCAGCGCAAATGAATAATGATCGGCTCTGCGGGTCCAAGGCCATATGCTATTGGAGTTGGAAACATAAAAACAGCGCTTATCTGTATCATCGACTGTAAATCTCACTGATACATTGTTATACAATGGAGGCTGTCTGGCATCTACTCCGCTTACCTCAAAATAGAGGAAGCAGTCAGACGTATCATCATTAATGGTAATATGATGATCAAACAGATCAACTCCGAGATAATTGGTCGAATGGAGCTCTTTTTCACAATCAATATCGCAGCGATATGAAGGAATGTCCCCGTCTGCTGCAAGATCGACTTCATTTCCGCGGGCATCCTCTGCAAACGCATAATTGAGCAGCGCATACGGATACTCCGATGCGCTTAATTCATCGGCATCGCCTTTTGAAATGCAACTGTCGTAGGTGACTCCGATCGGCAGATCATACGGGTATTCATAAATTCTGTATTCCTTTTCGTCTTCCGTGAAGGAATACACCTCTTCCATTCCGTAATCGTTCAGCTCATTGTCAATTGTTCCGAAATACCTGATCCCAAACAAAGAATACAGCGGTTCCTTGTGACAGTATCCCGACACATAGGTCATTGAAGGAGAATCGCTTGTATCCTGACCGCAGCGTTCAAGCGTCGAAAACAGATCGTCATCGATCATATTATGGAAGAATGCTGAGTCGGGAACACCCATACCCAGTCCGTAGTTTGTGTACCAGCCATCATCTTCTTCCTCTGAGGAGCCTGACTCTTCCGAATCTTCTTGTTCTTCATCTTCTCTAAACGAATCCACCATGTCCTGAAGCTCATCATCCTCAGGGTAATTGGTCACATAAAGGACTCTGTTAAAAGCATCACCGCTCTGCTCAAGCTCCTGACTTGCATGGAATAACGGTATGCGTTTTATCGGAGCGATGCCGATCCGAGTGAAATCCAGACTCATAACTACCATACTGACAGTCAAAGCCACACCGAGAGCCCTTATGCCGAAGGCTGCCCACTTCTCCTTAACAAGCATTAAAGCCGACATAATGATCAGCGCCGCCGCACAGATAATGATCTTGACGTCGAGATGATAATCAGGAAGAAGTACCACCATTATAGCTATTCCCAGGAAACATACGATCCCGACAGCAAGTCCTAAAAGAGAGAGATAATGCTTTATCGAAGAAGTATTCCCCTTAAGGGCGGCTATAAAGCCGGAAATGAGTTTTTTTACCCTTTGACACAAACGCGCCCACGATCTGCAAAGTGTGGGTACCATACGGCACATTGAAGAAACAACTATCAAAGCCGCGCACAGTTCACTGCCTTTGGTCTCAAGCGGAAGCTCAAGCGAGAATAAGATGCCAAACATGCAGGCTACAAATACTATTCTCCCGATTTTTTTCCTTTCAAGCTTAGATAATTCCGTCATGCCGACCGAACCCGCAAAAGAGAAAAGAAGTGCGGGAACTGCTCCCCAACGGATAAGGCTGTACTGGAAGCCGTTAAGACCGCAATCGATCAAGGGGAAGGCTATGCACGCCATCATTACCAGCATATATGTTCTCAGCTCCTTTCGCCTTGAAACGACAAGCAGCAAAAGAAGCATTCCCGGAACAGCAACGAACGCCGACATAACGCCGATATCATCATCACCAAACGGGTTTGTTGAAAAGCATTGGCTTACACGCGATAGATTGAAACTGATAAGCTTTGCAAATTTGAGCGATTGACTTCCCACACTTCTTGCACTGTTCCTCAGTAAATACAGGGTCGGAAGCTGAACTATACACGAAAGCAGAAAGCCTGTTAAAAGTACGGGTACGCTTCGGGCAATAGTCTTGAAAAGATTCGGGAGAAAACTGTTCCCGTAAAGGAAGGCTATGCGGATCATTGCAAATAAAGCTAAAAACGGAAGAATGTAGATCAAGAAGGTAAAAGATGTTAAGCTGAGCCAGAAAACGCAAAAGCATAACAACCGCCAGCCCTTTCTGTGTATAAGGCGATCCATTCCTATGACCATAAGCGGGAAGGCAACAAGCATATTCATAAAATGCGGATTGCACAGATAATTTGAAAAAAAGGTGCTGGAAAAACAGTATGCCGCAGCCATCAAGCTGTTCCAGTATGTATGATGCGAAAAATAATGGCACATCCTTAAAAAAGCTATTCCTGCCAGAAAATCAAGCAGTATCACAGAGCCTGTCAAAAAAGCTGCCATACAGTTTTCAGGTAAAAAAACGCAGAAAATATAATACGGTAACAGTGCGAGCTGACTTGCAGTCATTGTAAAATTGTCAATGCCAAAGCCGTGATCATAGTTCACCATCGGAAACTCAAATGAACCATTCTTTATGTTCTGAAAAAAATCAAGCAGAGTGCGGCGGAAATTAAGCAATGTCGGATAGTACATATTATGTCCGTCACCGCCGAGTATAAAGCCTCTTTCAAGCAGTACAGGAAGAAATACAAAAGCAAAAAAAACAATATATATCAAAACATACAAGCCCGTCTCTTTGTAAAACTGTCTGTTTTTTGAAGCAGACGGTGTGCGCTGATCATTGATCGCCAACATAATAAGCCCCCCAAAAAAGCATCGTATCAAACAGATTATCTTATGATTATAGCACAAATTGGCGTTATTGTCAATATTTGAAGAACAGTGCGGCAAGCAGCTCGGGTAAAAGCAAAGATTTCGTGATTTTCGGCATATCGCCGACACTCCCCGCTGTCGATCGGCGGACGGATTTTAGTATATGTTTTATATTATTCCGTTCATCTTGCCAATTCATATATAGTGTGATATAATTATTATATCCACTTTTTTACAGGAGGTCTTTTGATGAATTGGAGAAAGTTTCTTGCTGTCGGTACCGCACTGGCAGCAGTCGGCGCCTTTACGCCGACCGACCTCGTGCAGAAATGCGCGTCTATGGTCTTTGCGGTGGAGGAAAGCGTCGTCACTGTACAGCCCGAGTTCACATACGAAAAGTACGTAAACGGGTACGATGTGGAATATAACGACGATGGCAGTACCAAAAGCACAACGCCCAGATATATTATAGCTATAACAGGCTTCAGCGATGACGCCGCAGGTGATATCGTTATCCCCGACGAGCTCGGCGGACTGCCCGTAACTACGATCTCGTGGGATTTTCAGTATGCCGATTTCAGCAGCGTAAGGTCTGTGACCGTACCGAAAACGCTCGCGGACGGTATGGAATATATCCCCGCCGGTGTAAGGGTAAAGCTGCCCGAGGGCTGTGAGCATTACGCTGCGAGCGGCGGCGTTCTGTACCGGATATCTATATACAGCGAGAGCGAGGAGCAGCCCGACGGCTCGTACAAAACCATCGTGCACAAGAGCGCGAGCGCGATAGGCTTCGACGGCACTGCTGTCGGCGATGTGGTCGTAGCTGATGAGATAGGCGGGGTGCCCGTGTACGGCTTTGAACGGAACTTCGCTTATTCCGATTTCAGCGGCGTTAAATCGGTGACGATACCTACAAATACACCATATACCAATCACAGCACAGTCACAGGTATCCCCGTCGACGTAAAGCTCAAAAAGGGCTGCAATGCCTATACTGCCAAGGACGGAGTCATCTACTCTACGGAAACGTACACGGAGTACAAAACAAACGACGAGGGCAGCAGCGAAGAGCTCGAGAAGCAGCGCTCGTTCATCACGCGCATCAACAGCGATGCTCCCGAGAACATCGTTATCCCCGATGACATAAACGGCTCGCCTGTTATTATGTTTAATTCGGGAGTGCGATTCGACGGCATCAAGACTGTCACACTCAACAACAACATCGACGAGCTCAGCAATATCCCCCACAGCATTGACGTCATTATCCCCGAGACAAACAAGGCGTTCGTGAAAAAGGACGGTATCACATATATGATACTTACAAAGAGCGAATATGTCCGCGACGATAAAGGCGAATATGTCTACGATGACGACCACAACAGGGTGCAGGTGCGTACCTCGTTCCTTACGGTCGAGACCTTCGACGATACCGTCAAGGGTGACGTTGTCATCCCCGACAAGATAGATGATATGAATGTATACGGCTTCGACCTCCACGGAACGTCATGGAAGAAGAACGTTACTTCTATCACTCTCCCGAAGTACCTCGGCTATATCAATACCCTCAGCATTTCCGACACGTGCAGCTACAATATAGCCGACGGAAACGAAAAATTCGAGATAAAGGACGACTTCCTCATCGACAAGGAGGGCGACTACCGCTATAACTACGAAACGTACGAATACGAAAAAAAGAGCAAGGCGGTAAAGGCTCTCAAGCCGCTTTCGGGCGAGGTAACTATTCCCGAGGGTATCGAGTCGATAGGCGCTCTGTTCAGGAACAACTCCGATATCACCGTTATCAATATCCCCGCAAGCCTTACATTTATCGACAATTACTTCTGCGCGGGTATGCCCTCGCTCACCGCTATAAACGTCGACAAGGAGAACACGCGCTACTTCTCGGTGAACGGCGCGCTCGGCAGACGCTATACATACGACGTATATGCGGGAATAGACGAGAATACGGGCAATTCCAAGTATGTTGAAATCGAACAGAAGGACCTCCTCGCGCTCCCCGAGGGCTATGAGGGCGCCTTTACCGTTGACGACGGCATAAAGGTTCGTGTGTGCGGTCTCGCCTTCGAGAACTGCAAAAAGGTCTCCGCGGTCAAGCTCGGCAAGAACGTTACGTTCGACTATCAATTCGCGGGATTTGTCGGCTGCGATTCGCTCACGGACCTCGAGATAAACGGAGACCTCGACTACTTCGAGAAGGACTGGATAAGCAGCACCCCGTGGTATAAGAGCCTCGCAAACGGCGCCGTTTATTTCGGCGACAAGGCTGTCGTTATCAAGAATACCGACGACGAGCCCCTCACCGTCGACATCAAGGACGGCACCGCCTCTATCCCGTGGTGGGCTGTCATCGACGGTAATATCGGTACGCTCAATATCCCCGCCTCCCTCGGCATTATAGGCGAGTATGTGCTCGACCATAAGAGCATTTCCGCGGTAAACGTCGACGAGGGCAACAAGGTCTACGCCTCGGCGGACGGCGTGCTGTTCAGCAAGGATATGAAGACCCTCAAGTTCTATCCGCAGTCCAAGACGGACGAATCGTATACCATTCCCGACGGCACAGAGCTCCTCGCAGCCTACGCCTTCGCGGGCAATAACTACCTCAGGCACGTCGATATCCCCGAATCTGTCGAGATGATATACGGCACCAACTGGGGCGGAGCCTTCGCGAACTGCAAATCGCTCGAGGAGATAAAGGTCCCGAGCAAGGTCAAGGATATGGACTGGGGCGAGCTCGAGGGCTGTAAGCTCAAGGCGCTCGACCTGCCCGAGACTATGACTTGCTATACGGGACATTACGGCTATGACTACTCGTGGGACTACGAGAAGCAGGAATACGTAAAAAGCG
>JAUMVH010000013.1 GCA_030530245.1 Ruminococcus sp. | reverse complement strand
CCCCACAGTGTGGGGAGATGTCAGCGAAGCTGACAGAGGGGACGGGCTGTTCAGCGGCGCTCCCCGACGGGGTCTGGGGCGGCGCCCCAGCGGAGTCCAGAGGCAGAGCCTCTGGTAGGGTGCAGGGGCAACGCCCCTGCCGACAAAAAAAGACGCATAACGCGTCCTTTTTGTGTTATAATATCAATCGTCGATTATTTTCGGTGCGGGAGCATTCTCGCGCTCGAGTCGGCGGGCTCGGCGTTTGCGGCGCTCCTCCGCGGCTTCGTAGGAGAAAAGCTGTATCACCGCCACAACGACCGCTATCGCCGCGGGAGCAATAGTCGGCATTATCCTCGCGCGGTACATATCGCTGATGGGCGTCATGGCAAATTTATCCGTCCAGCCCGCGGCATCGGCGTGAGCGCAGAGCCTGTACATCATCGCAAGGCACAGCACCGGCCCTCCCACGGAGCAGACCACCGACACGATGTTCGGCAGATTCCTCCGCGACAGGCACAGCACGGCTCCGAGAGCGGTGACAAGTCCCGATATTATGAGGAAAACGCCCACAGCAGCGAGCTCGCTGCCGTAGCTGTCACTGTTGTAGACGAGTCCCGCTCCCGACATACACACCATGAACAGCGGGTATACGGCGGTGAGCGCGAGCATTACCGCCTTTGCGGCGATAATTAGCGGATTTTGGTGCTTTTTTTCCATTATTTTACTCCTGCTTTACTGTTGCGGACAGGCGCGCGCTGTGAGTAATTCACAATCATATCGCGTCCGCAGGGATACATACTATTTTTAGTCGGGGCAAACCGACTGAAAGGAATCAAAAAATGCAATTTTTCAGAAAAATCAAAAAAACGGCTGCTGTACTATTATCTGCGGCAGCTTTCGGCTTATTCGGGACTGCGGGCTATTATTCGCTGCGGCTGCCCGAGAGCGTCACCGTCGGGAGCACGGGGAGCGTGCAATTCGCGCAATATCCCGAGCTCCGCTGTATCGGGAGCGTCTCCGAGGCGCGTGAAAGCAGCGACAAGGCGACCCTCTCGCTGTTCGGAGCGATACCCGTCAAGAGCGTCAGCGTGCACCGCGAGGAGCCTCCGACCCTCATTGCAGGCGGCGAACCCTTCGGCGTGAAGCTGCTGATGGAGGGCGTGATGGTGACCGCGACGGGCAAGGTCGACTGCGCGGGCGATGACGTCTGCCCCGCCGAGCTTGCGGGCGTCGAGGTCGGGGACATCATACGTCTCGCGGACGACGTGCACCTGAACTCAAACTCCGACCTTCAGCAGGTCATCTCCGACAGCGGCGGGCAAGATGTCACGCTCTCGCTGACCCGCGGAGGCGCGGAGCTGACCGCCTGCCTGCACCCTGTCTACTCCGAGAGCGCGGGAACGTGGCGCGGCGGAATGTGGGTGCGCGACAGCATCGCGGGCATCGGTACGATGACCTATATCAACAAGTCAACGGGCGAATTTGCGGGACTCGGACACCCCGTCTGCGACTCCGACACGGGCGAAATTATCCCCATTCAGAGCGGTGAAGCCGTTCCCGTGGAGATAACGGGCGCGCGCAAGGGCGTAACAGGCAAGGCGGGCGAGCTTCGCGGGCGGTTCACGCGCTCGCCGATGATGGGAGTGCTCGACCGCAACTGCGAGAGCGGAATCTACGGCAGGCTGTCGGGCGACGCCTTAGCCGAGCTCGCTGACGGGGCGGAGGAATACCCTCTCGGCTACCGACAGGAGATAACGACGGGCGAGGTGCAGGTCTGCGCGACGGTGAGCGGCTCTGTTCCGCGGAAATACACGGCTGAGATAGAGAGCATCGACCTCAGCGGTGCGGACTCCGCGAAGAATATGGTCATTCACATCACCGACCCCGACCTCCTCGTCGAAACAGGCGGCATAGTGCAGGGCATGAGCGGCAGTCCGATAATACAGGACGGCAAGCTCATCGGAGCGGTCACGCACGTATTCGTGTCCGACCCGACGCGCGGCTACGCGATATTTGCCGAAAAAATGCTGAACGACGAATGATACAGCAATAAAAATAAACGGGCGTTACTGATGTAACGCCCTCGATTTGCAGTGCAAGAAGCTTTTATCTGTTTTCCTCGCTGAAACCGCTGTCTACGAGCTCGATAAGAGCGTCAACAGCAGCTCTCTCGTCAGCGCCGTCAGCGATGACCTTCACATTAGTACCGCCCACGATGCCGAGGGAAAGGATTCCGAGGAGGCTCTTGGCATTAACTCTGCGCTCTTCCTTCTCTATCCAGATAGACGACTTGAACTCGTTAGCCTTCTGGATGAAGAATGTTGCGGGTCTTGCGTGGAGACCGACCTGATTTTTAACCATTACTTCTCTGACAAACATATTACAACTCTCCTATTCTCTGTAGTCACCCGCAGTGCTATGCAGGCGTTCATGCAAATTGTTTCAGTTGCTGATATTTATTATACATTCATTTTTTTGCATAGTCAACGCATTTTTACCGCAAAAGTGTTTCTTTTCCTCAAATTCTACATTTAGATTAAATGACCGATAGATTTATACAGCTTGGTTGTGAATTATCACCACAAATCGAGGTTAAATTTTATTGTTCAATCTGTATAGTTTCCCCTGTAAGAATATGTCTACAATTGCTAAAAGGAAAAAGCATTTCCGACTATACGGACTGTTTATGTGCATTTACAATATCCGTATATTGAGATTATATATCTAAAATATGGCTATTATAAAAATTGGATAACGATTTTAATTTTTAAATTCGTCCAAAAAGCAATATTTGGAGCAAGTCGATTTAGCTAAATTATTCCGCTTAAATAATCGGAAAAGCCCATAGAATCGACTGATAGAGCACCTATCAATATGAGAGCCGACACTTAAACGAATGCCGCGCCTCAACTTGTATTGTGCAGAATTATTCAGCGCTGACTTTTGTATAAATCGGAAAAGGACGCTTAAAGGGTGTCCCTTTAGCCAATTCGCAGGTTACCGATTATGTGCCGTAGGTTTACGGCTCGGTAGCCCGCTTTTCCGCTAAGGGTAGCACGCGAATGCGTCCTTTACTTTTTCATATACTCCTCATAGATGTCGGGGCGGCGCTGTTTGGTGAGCTCGAGGCTCTGCTCGTGACGCCACTTCTCGATATTGGCGTGGTGTCCCGAGAGCAGGACAGGCGGCACGCTCTCCCCCTCCCACACCTCGGGGCGCGTATAATGGGGATATTCGAGCAATCCGCTGTAAATGCTCTCCTCCTCGAAGCAGACATCGTCCGAGAGCACGCCCTCGCACATACGCGCCACGCAGTCGGTGAGCACCATCGCGGGTAGCTCCCCGCCCGTGAGCACATAATCGCCGATGGAGAGCTCCTCGTCGACAATTCTGTCGATAACGCGCTGGTCTACTCCCTCGTAGTGCCCGCAGATTATGAGGATATTGTCCATTTTCGAGAGTTCAACGGCTCTCTGCTGGGTGAGTATCTTCCCCTTCGGCGACATATAGATGGTATGCGGCTTGCCTCCGAGCTCGTCGCAGACCGCCTTATAGCAATTATATATCGGCTCGCACTGCATGACCATGCCCATGCCTCCGCCGTAGGGAGTATCGTCCACGCGGCGGTGCTTATCGAGCGTATACTCGCGTATCTGTCGGCAGTGCACCTCTATCTTGCCCGCTTTTCGGGCTCTGCCGACTATGCTCTCGCCGAGCACAGCCTCGCACATCTCGGGGAAAAGTGTAGCTATTTCGATCTTCATACGTCCTCCGTCAGTCGAAGAGCCCGTCGAGGGGGCGTATCTTCATCACATTGCCGTCGATGTCGGTGGAGACCACCACGTCCGCTATCGCAGGGACGAGGAGCTCCCTCTCCCCCGATTTTACGACGTATACGTCGTTCGCGCCCGTCTGCATGACGTCGTCGATGACGCCGTAGAGCTCGTCGGAGTCGGCGTCGCGCACCTCCATACCGATGAGGTCCTGAATGAAGTAGGTATCGTCGTCGAGCTCGAGGTCGTCGCGGTGCATATATAGCACCTTATTGCGGAGCTTTTCCGCCGCTTCGGGAGTGTCCACACCCTCTATCTTGGCGATGACCATATTCTTGAACACGCGCGAGCGCTCGATGTTGAGCTCGTCCCTGTTCCTGCCGATAAATAGGCGGTCGAACTCCGCGAGGAGCTCGGGCGTATCGGTATACGGCATTATCTTGACCTCGCCGCGAATGCCGTGGGTCGTGACTATCTTGCCGGCTTCAAGGAATTCCTTTTTCATATCAGTCCTCCGAAATATCGACAGTTTTGGCTATCTGTCGGACTGTGTCGACATCATCGCCGAGTATTATCACCGTCTGCGGCGTGTCGAGGTCGTCCACATCGTACACGTCGAGAACGAGCTCATAAGCGCCATTTTTCGCAGCCCCCTGCTGAATGAACGACTTCATATTGCCGTTTTCGTACCGGAACCTCTTGGATTCGATCTCCTCGCCGAGCTTGACGTCCTCGGCGCCGAAGCTGTAAGAGAGCGTAGTGGGCACTAATATAGCCTTCAGTTCCATGATATTATAGGTCGCATTGACCTCCGACGGCGAGAACTTATTGCATTTTCTGTAGTCGAAGGTATCGCACAGGCGCAGCAGTTCATAGGCATTTTCGGGCTTCTCATATCCGAGCTTTTTCAGTCCTTTGTTCATGCGCTTGTCGAAGTAGCCCATGTTCTCGAACTGCTCCACCGTAATGCCTGTGTCTTCCTTGTCCATGACGCAGACGAGCAGTGTGCGCTTATCGGGGTCGTCGTTGTCGACGATAATGCCCGACTTCACGCCCTCGGTCTCGTCGGGATACATCCAGAAAAGTCCGTCGGGTGCCTCAAAGTCAATGCCCTTTATTGTGCACGCCCTGAATTCGTCGGGGACTTCTATATCCGCATAAGGGTACTCCTCGATGACATCAACGCCGTCAACAAATGATGGCATTATGTAGTATTCCATCATTTTCCACTTGATGAGCGTCTGCGAGAGATAGGATCCCACGCCGCCCAATACAACCACCGCAGCCGCGACAACAGCTATTTTCTTGCCTTTTTTCATATTTATGACCTTTCAAAACGGGACGTCGAGGACACCGTCCCCTACATCTGTCATTTGTAGGGGCTGCCTTTGGCAGCCCGCCAAACAATTTCATTTTCGCGGACGCCCAAAGGGCGCCCCTACGGTCTGAGCTCTGAGCTCTTAATTCTTCATCTCAAAGTTCTCGCCGAGGAGGTCCTTGTTGGTTTCGAGAATGGGGTTGATGCACTCGCTGAGGAACTCGTCGACCTGCTGAGGGCTTCTTCCCACGTAATTCTCGGGCTTGAGCACAGCCTCGAGCTCCTCCTTCGTGACCATGAACATCGGGTCAGCCTCGATGAGCTCGCAGAGGTTGTTGTCGAGTCCGCGGACCTTCACATTCGCGCCCGCCTCCATGGAATAGTCCATGATACGGTCGTGGAGCTCCTGACGGTTGCCGCCCTTCTTTACGGCGTCCATCATGATGTTCTCGCTCGCCATGAACGGGAGCTCCGCCATAACGCGGCGGCGGATCATCTCGGGGTATACCACGAGCCCGTCGGTGACGTTCATCATGATGTTGAGGATAGCGTCGACTCCGAGGAAAGCCTCAGCGACTGAAATACGCTTATTTGCGGAGTCGTCGAGCGTCCTCTCGAACCACTGAGTACCCGCCGTAAATGCGGGGTTGAGGCTGTCTATCATGACGTAGCGCGCGAGGGAGGTTATACGCTCGCAGCGCATGGGATTGCGCTTATACGCCATCGCGGACGAGCCTATCTGCTTCTTCTCGCGTGGCTCCTCCATCTCCTTGAAGGACTGGAGGATACGCATATCGTTCGAGAACTTGCTCGCGGACTGCGCGATATCGCTGAGGACTTCAAGTACCTTGGAGTCCATCTTGCGCGAGTAGGTCTGTCCCGACACGGGAACTACCGCGTCAAAGCCCATTTCCTCGGCGATCATCTTCTCGAGCTGCTTTATCTTGTCGGTGTCGCCCTCGAAGAGCTCCATGAAGGAAGCCTGCGTACCCGTAGTTCCCTTGCTTCCGAGGAGCTTGAGGGTGGAGATACGGTACTCGAGGTCCTCGAAGTCCATGAGGAGCTCGTTGAGCCACAGCGTCGCCCTCTTGCCGACAGTGGTGAGCTGTGCGGGCTGGAGGTGGGTATACGCGAGGCAGGGCATATTCTTGTACTCGTCCGCGAACTTGGCGAGGTTGTTCATAACGTTGAGGAGCTTGCGGCGTACCACCTGAAGCGCGTCGCGCATGATGATAACGTCTGTGTTGTCGCCGACATAGCAGGAGGTAGCTCCGAGGTGGATAATGCCCGCCGCATCGGGACAGGCCTGTCCGTATGTAAAGACGTGAGCCATAACGTCGTGGCGGGTGATACGCTCTCTCGCCTCGGCAGCCTCGTAGTCGATGTCGTTGATATGCTCCTCGAGCTGCTTGACCTGCGCCTCGGTGACGGGCAGACCGAGCTTCATTTCGGCTCTTGCGAGTGCCACCCACAGCTTGCGCCAGGTGGTGAACTTCTTATCGGCGGAGAAAATGTACTGCATTTCCTCGCTCGCATAACGTGTGCAGAATGGACTTTCGTAGCTGTTCTTATTACCGCTCATTATAATAACTCCTTTATGTGCGTAAACGCATAATATTCTATTATAATTATATCATATCCCGAAGGAAAATGCAAGCTATTATGCCAAGGCTCGATCATATCGCGGACTGCCAAAGACAGCCCCTACGATTCGCTTAATGGAACCGTCTGTAGGGGCGCCCTTTGGGCGTCCGCGCCTTACAGAACAAACGCCTAACACGTTTTGTAGGTGGCGATGCCCACATCGCCCCGACCACAGCCGACTAATTGGCGGGCGGATGTAGGCATCCGCACCTACATTTCGTTGAACACGGCATTACACAAAAACACCCGAAGCGGCAACTTCGGGTGTTTCTTTTTTCTTGCGTGGAACTAATGATCGTGACATCTTTCGTTTCCAATTGCATTATAGCGCATATGCAGGCATTTGTCAAGCAAAGCTTTGCCTTGACCTGTAGGTAGTTACTTATTCTGCAAATACTCGTCCATAGCAGCGGCAGCCTTCTTGCCTGCGCCCATAGCGAGGATAACGGTAGCCGCACCTGTAACGGCGTCGCCGCCCGCGTAAACGCCCTCCTTGGAGGTAAGGCCGTCCTCGTCGGCGATGATACCGCCCCACTTCTGCGTATCAAGACCGTCCGTAGTAGCCTTGATGAGCGGGTTGGGAGAGGTACCGATGGACATGATAACGCAGTCCGCCTTTATCTCGAAGAACGCGCCGTCTATCGGAACGGGCTTTGCACGACCCGAAGCGTCGGGCTCGGAGAGCTCCATCTGCTGGCAGATAACGCCCTTTACCCAGCCGTCCTCGGTAGCAGTTATCTCGGTCGGGTTGGTGAGGAACTTGAAGACGATGCCCTCCTCCATAGCGTGCTCGACCTCCTCGGCACGCGCGGGGAGCTCCTTCTCGGTGCGGCGGTAGACGATAGTTACGTCAGCGCCGAGACGCTTAGCGCAGCGCGCCGCGTCCATAGCAACGTTTCCGCCGCCGACGATAACAGCGCTGGTGCCTGCCTTTATGGGAGTGGAGCTGCCTTCCTTGTAAGCCTTCATGAGGTTTATACGCGTGAGGAACTCGTTTGCGGAGTAAACGCCGCTGAGGTTCTCACCGGGGATATTCATAAATCTGGGGAGACCTGCGCCCGAGCCGATGAATACGCTCTCGAAGCCCTCCTCCTTCATGAGCTCGTCAACAGAAACAGTTCTGCCGACAACAGTATTTGTCTCGACCTTTACGCCGAGAGCCTTCAGACCCTCTATCTCCTTCTGCACGATAGCCTTGGGGAGACGGAACTCGGGGATACCGTATGAGAGAACGCCGCCCGCAACGTGGAGCGCCTCGAATATGGTAACGTCGTAGCCCTTCTTGATGAGGTCGCCTGCGCACGCGAGTCCCGACGGGCCCGAGCCGATGATAGCCACCTTGTGACCGTTGGGAGCGGGCTTCTCGACAGGAGCCTCGGGCTGTGCGTTGTGCCAGTCAGCAACGAAGCGCTCGAGACGTCCGATAGCGACGGGCTCGCCCTTGATACCGCGGACGCACTTGCCCTCGCACTGGTTCTCCTGCGGACATACTCTGCCGCAGACAGCGGGAAGAGAGCTCGACTGAGTGATTATCTTGTAAGCCTCGGCAAAATTGCCCTCGGCGACCTGTGCGATGAATGCGGGGATATCTATCTGTACGGGACAGCCCGTAGTACAGGGCTTGTTCTTGCAGTTGAGGCAGCGCTTGGCCTCGTCTATAGCCTGCTCCTCGGTGTAGCCGAGCGCTACCTCCGCGAAGTTCTTGTTTCTCACGTCGGGAGCCTGTACGGGCATCTCGTTCTTCTTCAAAGACATATTAGCCATTTCACTTTACCTCCTTGAACAGATTGCACGCTTCCTCGTGGGCATGGCGCTCGAAGGGCTTATACATCGCACCTCTTGCCATAGCCTCGTCGAAGTCGATGAGGTGACCGTCGAACTCGGGACCGTCAACGCACGCGAACTTTGTCTCGCCGCCGACCGTCAGACGACAGCCGCCGCACATTCCCGTGCCGTCTATCATAATGGGGTTCATGGAAGCAACAGTGGGTATCTCGTACTCCTTTGTAAGGCGACAGACGAACTTCATCATTATCAGCGGACCGATAGTGATAACGCGGTCGTACTTCTCGCCGCTCTCGATGAGCTTCTTGAGGGCGTCGGTAACGAGGCCCTTCTCGCCGACCGAGCCGTCGTCGCTCATGAGCACGAATTTGGAGCTTGCGGCTCTGAACTCGTCCTCGAGGATAACGAGGTCCTTATTTCTGAAGCCGACGATAGAGTGCACCTCAACGCCAAGCTCGTGGAGCTTCTTTGCAACGGGGTAAGCGATAGCACAGCCAACGCCTCCGCCGACAACAGCGACCTTCTTGAGTCCCTCGGTCTCGGTAGGACGTCCGAGCGGACCCACGAAGTCCTGAAGGCAGTCGCCCTCGTTCATATGGTTGAGCTTCTCGGTAGTGCCGCCGACTATCTGGAAGATGATAGTGATAGAGCCCTTCTCGCGGTCGTAATCGGCAACTGTGAGCGGTATACGCTCGCCCTCGCTGTCTGTTCTGAGAATGATGAACTGACCGGGCTCAGCCTTCTTGGCGACTCTCGGCGCATATATCTTCATCAGTGTTACAGTAGGGTTGAGACTTTTCTTTTCAAGGATTTCAAACATTGTCTTTACCTTCTAACAAATGGATTTGCAATGCGGGAACACTCCGCGGCGTCGCCGTTGACGTACACGGATACAGGCATTGCAGGGAGTAATGTTTATTATAGCATACAATTTCGGAAATTTCAAGCATTTTCTTCACGGGACTCTGTCCCGCACCCTGCCAAGGACTCTGTCCTTGGATTCTGCCAAAGGCTCTGCCTACAGCAGAGCTGCATATAGCATCACAAGCCAAATCAAAGATTTGGTGTGCTGCTTATTTGGAATCCGCTGGAGTGACTCCCCACAGTGTGGGGAGATGTCAGCGAAGCTGACAGAGGGGACGGGCTGTTCAGCCGCCCCAGACCCCGTCGGGGAACGCAGTTCCCCGAACCCCGTATTCACGCCGCCGCTCGCACGCTCGCTCACTCAATATGTACGGCAAGTCTGTACCCGCGAGCCATAGCAATACGCAAGGCAGCATTATGTAGGGGACGGCGTCCTCGACGTCCCGCTGTAGGGGCGGATATTATCTGCCCGTCGGCTTGTCGGGAAATTCACGGGCGAACAATGTTCGCCCCACAACAATTACGCATTATCTCGTAAGCGCGGCTTCGTTGCGGACTTCGTAAAGCTTGTTGACGAGGGCGAGCTCGCTTGCGGAGAGCTTCCTGCCCGCGGAGAAGATCAGCATATCGCGGAAGCAGTTGTCTGCGAAGGCGCACCGCTTCTGCACGAGCCCGTACTTGCCGCAGAGGCTCTCGGGAACGGGCGAATCGAGCATGAACGAGGTCGGCACGGTCAGCAGGAAATCGAGCGCGCTGCCGCGGTCGAACATATACACGCGCCGCACCTTCGTATCGGCGGGGCGGTTGTCGGCAAAGAGCCTGTCCACCGCATTCGGCAGATACGGCACAGCGTCGTCGCCCTGAGCTACCTCGGCATAGTGCGCGGAGAGCTCGCCGTATGTGAGCTCGTCATTCGCAGCGGGGTGCTCGGCGGACATCACCGCGAGCGCCTCGAACTCCCACAGCAGCTGAGCCTCGAGGTTCTTCTCGGCGAGGTAGTCGGTGAAGTATTTCTCGTGCGCCGCATTGAAGCGGATAATGCCGAAGTTATAGCCGTTGTCGCGGACGTTCTCGATAGTGCGCAGCGAATTCGTCTCGCAGAAGTAGACCTCCATATCGTCGGAGGCATCCGACGCGGCGATGAACTCCGACAGCGCCTTCGAGATGTAGCCTGCCCTCGGCACGGATATGCGCATTTTGCGCTCCCTCGGCTTATCGGGCGAGCCTATCGCCTCCATGTTGTCTATCTGCATGAGTATCTGCTTGGCGCAGGCGAGGAACTTCATGCCTTGGTCGGTCGGTATCACGCCCTTCGAGGTACGGCGGAATATCGTGATACCGAGGGAGTTCTCGAGCTCCTTGATAGCCTTGCTGAGGTTCGGCTGAGCCATATACAGATTTTCGGCAGCCTGCGTGATAGAGCGCGTTTTCTCTATCTCGACGGCGTATTTGAAGTGCAGAGTATTCATATTATCCCTCTCTGTACGTTTTCAGCGTGATCACTTTTTCTTGTCGACCTTCTTTACAGCGACCTTCTTCTCGGGCACGGAGTCAGCCTCCGCCCTTGTCTCGGAGGGCTTCTCGTCGCTGATATTTCTTATGACCTTGCAGGGATTTCCCGCGGCGACCGTACCCGAGGGGATATCCTTGGTGACTACGCTTCCGCCGCCGATAACGACGTTATCGCCGATGGTCACGCCCGGCATAACGCAGACATTGCCGCCTATCCACACATCGCTGCCGACCTTTATCGGGCGCGCGAACTCAAGCCCGCTGTTGCGCTGAGCGGCGTCGATGGGGTGGGCAGCAGTATAGAAGCCGCAGTTCGGACCAATGAAGACATTGTCGCCGAAGGTGACCTCCGCGCAGTCGAGGATAACGAGGTTGTGATTGGAGTAGAAGTTGTCGCCGATGATGATGTTGTAGCCGTAATCGCAGAAGAAATTCGGCTCTACCACGGTATTTTCGCCGCGGAGCGCAAGGAGCCTGTCGAGGAGGCGCACCCTCTTCTGATAGTCGTTGTACTCGATAGCGTTGTACTCGGCGCAGAGCTTCTTCGCCTTTACGCGGTCTGCCGCAAGCTCGGGGTCGTTTGCGAAATAGAGCTCGCCTGCCTGCTGTTTTTCCTTTTCGGTCATGCTAAACCCTCCATTCATTTTTCATTATTTGAATTGCGGACCGCCAAAGGCGGCCCCTACGAAAGCCGTTTCAGTCCGAACTGTAGGGGCGCCCTTTGGGCGTCCGCTGATTTCTCGTACACCACGGACTGCCACCGGTCGTCCCTACATATGAGCTCTTATCTCTTGCTTCCCTTCGAGCCAAAGCTTCCGCCCATAGAGAGGATATTCGTATCGAAGGTGTAGTTTATCTTCGCGGACTGTCTGTGGCGCTTCATCGCGAGCTGTATCATGCGCTCGAGGAGCTCCTTGTACTTGACGCCCTTGGGCTCCCACAGATAGAACGCGAGCGAGCCGGGGATAGTGTTTATCTCGTTGATGTAGACCTTATCGGAGTCCATATCTATCATGAAGTCGATACGTGTAACGCCGTTGCAGCCGAGGTAGCGGAAGGCGTCCACGGCGGTCTTTCTGATGAATTCGTCCTGCTCGGGAGTGATATCGGCGGGTATCTTCCTCTTGAGCGTAGCCATGCCCTTGCTTCCGCCCTTGCCTCCGCCTACGTACTTCTGCTCGTAGCTGAGGATATCGTCGTCGCTCGCCTGAACCGGCTCCTCGCAGACGGACGCCTCAGCGCTTTCGCTGTCGCCGAGCACTGAGCAGTTTATCTCCTTGAGGTTGGTGACGCAGGGCTCGATGAGGATACGGTCAGCGAACTCGAACGCCTCCTCGATGGACTTAATGAGGCTGTCCCTGTCCTTGCCCTTGGAGATACCTACGCTCGAGCCGAGGTTGATGGGCTTGACGATGACGGGGTAGCCGAACTTGCTCTCGACCTGCGCTACCATATCGTCTATCTTGTCGAGGTCGAACGACGAGAAACGGCAGCAGTCGAGCACGGGGAAGCCCGCGTCCTTGAGCAGTATCTTCATCACGAATTTGTCCATGCCGACAGCGGAGGCGAGCACGTCGCAGCCCACATACGGCAGGTCGAGCGTCTGGAGGTAGCCCTGAAGCGCGCCGTCCTCAACGTTGGTGCCGTGTACTATCGGGAACGCGATATCGACGTCGGAGATGAGGTTCGAGCCGAACTTCTTTATCTTCTGGCGTATGAGCTGCACCTTGCCCTCGCTCCTGACGAAAACGCACTCGGTGCACTCCTTGAGCAGAGCGGGGATATCCTTGAAGCTGTTGATGTCCATGAGCTTCTCGCCCGTCCAGAATTCGCTTTTCTTGGTCATATAGACGGGGATTATGTTGTATTTTTCCTTGTCCATGCTTGCCATTGCCTGCACGGCGGAGATGACCGAGACCTCGTGCTCAACGCTTCTTCCGCCGAAAATTACTGCAAGATTGATCTTCATTGTGATTTCTCCTTACGATGTGGTGTAGGGGCTGGCGTCCTCGACAGCCCATAAATATAATGCTTGACATTTTCCGAAAACCTGATATAATATAAATAGAGAGCACTGCTCAGCCTTATGGCTCAGCGGTCGTCCTCAATTAAAGTTTAATAGTTAAAGAATAACCGTCAACTTTGCAAGAGTGGGGCGGTTATTTCTTTTTATTAGCGTATATATCAACTATAGCAATTATTACCAAGAATAGAGTAAGTAATTCCATCGTAGACATATCACTCCCCCCGTTTCCGAGGAAAGAATAGACCGCCTTGCCGCTGTATGCAATGCTCTCTGTGATAATTATATCATAGGGAGCATTTTTATGTCAAGTTAATAGTTATCAGGCAGGTCATTCTCGAGAAGGACGACCTTCTTCTTGTCGGTGGGGTAGGAATTCGCCTTTGCGAGGGCGTCATTGAGCCCGTCCGCGACGTAGACCTTCTCCATATCGAAGCCCGCGTCCTTGATACCGTCGTATATCGGCTGAGTCTGAGCCTTGCCGACGAGCACGATATAGTCGCACGCCTTGGCAGCTTCCTGTCCGAACTCGAAGTTGAGCTCCGCCTGCTTTGCACCGAGCTCGACCATACCCGGGGTGACGAGTATGCGGCAGGCGTCGAAGAGCCCGAGCACTGCGAGAGCCGCTCGGCAGCCGCTCGGGTTGGAGTTGTACGCGTCGTCGATGTAGGTCACACCGCCGCCCTTATCGAGAAGCTGCAATCTATGCGGAACAGCCGCTATGCGCTTGACGGGGAGAACGAGCTTTTCCATCGGTATGCCCGTACCGCAGGCGTAGGCGATAGCGCCGAGGAGGTTCTGCACGCTGTGCTCACCGAGGAGCTTCGTGCCGAATCGGCAGCTCTTGCCGTCGGGAGCGGTAACGGTGAACTCCGTTCCCCTGTCGGAGACGGTGACATCGCTTCCGCGCCACATACTGCCCTCGGCAGTGCCGTAGGTAATGGCGTTGGGGTACTCGCCCACCTTTGCGCGAATGAGCTCGTTGTCGTAGTTGAGGTATATCTTTCCGCCGTTAGCCTTCACGCAGTCGGCGAGCTCGAACTTCGTATTGACGACGTTCTCGATGGAGCCGAACGTCTCGAGGTGCTGCGGTCCGACGGAGGTGATGATACCGTCGTGCGGGTCCGCAATGCCGCAGAGCTCCTTTATCTCGTGGACACGTCTCGCGCCCATCTCGCAGATGAAGTATTCGTGCGTGGGCTTGAGGTCGCGGCGAACGGTTATGGTCACGCCCATGGGAGTGTTGAAGCTCTCGGGCGTTTTCAGCGTCTCGTACTGCGAGGAAAGCAGCTCGCTGAGGTAGAACTTCATCGAGGTCTTGCCGTAGCTTCCCGTGATACCGACCTTGTGGAGGTCGGGCATGGAGGCGAGCTTCTTCTTTGCGTCGTTTATGTACCAGTTGTTGATAGCCGTTTCTATCGGCTTGTTTATGAGGTTCGAGAGCGGCACGAGCAGCGGCGTGAGGTACAGTGCCGAGCCCACGAAGATATACGGCAGCAAATTCACGTGGTAGGTATGAGTCCACAGGTACAGCTGGCTAACCTCACATCCGGCCTTGTAGAGCTGCACCCTGTCGGCGGCGAAGTACGCTCCCGCAATGATTATCGCAATGAGTATGAAGAACGTCGTGAGCATACGCTTTACGCGCGCCGTATACTTGAAGGGCTTCTTGAACTTCTTGCCGGGTTTGTTGAGCAGCGCAATGACGAGGTTCATCACGCCGAGAAGAGCCACGATACCCGTAACTATTTTGGCATTGAGCTCCTCCATATCGCCGACTCCGCCGTCCCTGCGTATCACAGGGAACGCCAGCAGCGCGAACTGTCCGATAAAGAGCAGTATCAGCGGTATATAGCGCTTGAAGTTCTTCTTCATCCACCATGAATGCTCGGGCGTTTTGTAGCCGTTGAGCTGGAGCATATGGAACTCCCTCAGCCCGTGGAAAACTATCGCGAGCAGCGTAACTGCCGTGTAAATAAGCCAAATGACCGTATTCATATCAATCTCCTTAAAAATTCGTAATTCGTAATTATGGTATCGTCTGACGGCGATGGATCAAAATATTCAGATCCGTCCGCACAAGCGGACACCTCAATTACGCATTACGCATTACGAATTATTGGTCTATCTTCATGAACGAGCACATCACGCGGTTGAAGATGAACTGCTGCTCGAGGAAGGAGTAATGCCCCGCATTTTCGAGCTTAACGAGTCCCGCGTCGGGGATGAGCTTCTCCATTTTCTCGCCGTCCGAGAGCGGCGTAGCAGTGTCGTTGACGCCCCACACGAGCAGCGTCGGGCACTTGATATTGGGCAGATATGGCTCGAGGTCCTCGTTCACGACCTTGACCATGACCTGCCTCATCATCGGCGAAGCGGCGGCGTAGTCGGCACTGCCCATCTTCTTGCGGAAGTTCTCGAGCGCGTCGGGAGCTATCTTCCTCGCGATACCCGTCGAGAGCACCGCCTTGCCCATTTTGTAATAGCGCGTACGCCAGCTCTTTTTCTTGGTCTTGGGCGGCATAATGCCCGCGCTGTCCACGAGTATGACCTTCGTGACCTTGAAGGGCAGGTCGCTGCGGCTGTGCATTTTTATGATGACCCTGCCGCCGAAGCTGTGCCCGAGGAGCATGACCTCATTCACGCCGTAGTCCCTGATGAAGTCGATGACGAAGTCGACGTAGCGCCCGACGTCCCAGACCTCCTTGGGCTCGTCGCTGCCGCCGAAGCCGGGCATATCCATCGCGACCACCCTGTACTTCTTGGCGAGGAGGTCGATGAGGTTTGCGAAGAGCTTGATATTGCTGCCCCAGCCGTGGAGGAGGACGATGAGGTCGCCCTCGCCCTTTTCCTCGTAGTTTATATTGAGTCCGTTAATAGTTTTTACCATTTTTGTCTCCATATTTCTCTTTGTATCATATAATATGATGTATGCGTGACCGCATATACATATTTATTATAGCATAACAGGTTACGGCTGTCAATTATTTTGCGCTAATTTCGGCTCTCGGGCGTATAAAAAATCGGACACCCCAAGGGTGCCCGCATGTGTATCCACATTCTGTAGGGGCACACCCGTGTGTGCGCCCACCAATCGTCCGAACATTCACGGGCGAGCAGAACTCGCCCCTACAATTGCCCGATACCATGTAGGGGACGCCGCCCTCGGCGTCCCGCGTCATACCGACAAACCACATTCAACCAAATGTAGGGGCGCATTCCGTGCGCCCGCCAATCCCCCATCATCGACCGTATCGCGGTAATTGCGGACGACCAATGGTCGTCCCTACGCTCAATCCTTCTTCTCCTCGAACCAGTAGAGCTTATCGCAGTGGTCGTAGACTGTGGTATATCCAACAACGCTTCCATCGTCGGCGCGGACCTACTCGCTCCTGTAGGTGACGAAATACGGGGTCTCGCTGCTGCCGAACCTGACCTCGTCGAAGGTCTCCATGCGGTAGACCGTGCCGAGGACGGGCAGTATGTAGTACAATCTGTGCACCGACCTGTATCGCCCCGCTACGTCCTGCCCCGTATTCACCGCCATCAGCAAGCCGTTATCGGTCAGGCGCGCGTCCGCGGAGCTGAAGCCGTCGAACTTCATTTTCAGGCGCTCGCGCCGCTTGAGGTCGTAGGTATACATCCAGTTCCCGCCTATATCGTCGAAGACGGTGAAGCAGAGCTTGTCCCGCCATACGTACAGGTGCGAGTAGTAGTTGAGGTCGGTGGAAACGGTGTAATACTGCGTTTTCACGGTCACGGGAGCGTACTTCTCGCCGTCGAAGCCGCCCGTCACCTCCGCAGGCACGCCGTTGCAGAGAGCAGTGCGGTAGGTGAAGCTGTTGATAGCCTCGAGTTTATCAATGCTCCTGAGCTGCTTTGTCGCGAGGTCGAACTCCACTATCTCATTGCTCTCGGAGTCGTTCATAGAGACGCAGAAGACCAGCCCGTTTGCGCTCTGCTCGACCCAGTAAACATATGCGCCGAGCTCGCCGACCTTCTCCTCGGCACCGCTTTCGGGGTCGACGGAATAGATGAGCGTCCTGTGCTCAAAATCGGTGATATCGTAGAGATGCGCCGAATAATCGACCTCCTCGCCGTTCTCGTCGAAGTAGGCGTCAGCTAAGTAATACAGCTTGCCCTTTGCGCTTGCGAGAAAGCCGAGGCTGTCGCTGTACTCAAGCCCCGTATGCCTTACGAGCTCGGTCAGCTCGCCCGTTTCGAGGTCGCGGCAGAATATCGACGAGTCGTGACAGCCGCACAGGTCGTCGAAATTGACCGTAAAGAAGCACTTCCCGCCGAGGAGCACGGGCGTGCCCGACACCCTGCCCTTTGACGGCTCAGCTGCACGCGCTCGCCTCTCCGCCTTCCTCTGCTCGACCCACTCGGAGTCGATATCATCGGGGTAGTACTCATCTATGTATTTTTCGCTCACCTCGGGAGCCTTGCAGGGCGACATTCTCTCCCCGAAGTCGTCGTCGCTGATGTCAGCGGCGTGCATTTCGAGCGGCGGAGCGGTATCCGTGACGTCCATTCCCACGTCGACAGGAGTGAAGTCCGCCTCGGTGAGCTCGAGGTAGGGCGGCTCGGTGGGAGCCTCGGTCTCCGCGGGAGCAGTAACGTCCCCGACGGGGTCGCTCGTGTCGGACTTGCTCTCGCAGGCGCACATTGTCCCGAGCAGGACGGCGGCGGCAATTAAAGCGATGATTTTCTTCATAAATTGACCTCCTTTTAGGTGTCAAACCTATAGTATCATATATAAGTGACTTTGGAGGGCAAAAAAGACGAAAAATTTTGAAACTTTGTATGAATGCACAAATTGCACCTATCAGTTTTGTGATATTTGCCAAAACAACCGTAGGGGCGGACCCACGTTAAGCTGCGTACCAAATCTTTGATTTGGTTTTCACAGCTATATGCAACTATGTTGTAGTCCGCCCGAGAACAACGGCGGGCGCACACACGGGTGCGCCCCTACGGTCGTTTGATTGACCGATACCGCGCTATTCGTACTGGTCGAACATCTCGGTGAACTCGTCGAGGGCGAGGCTTATCATATTGGCGTTATTGACGGGGTACGAGCCCTTATGGCGCTCGAAGCGCACGCCCTGCTCGGCGATATACTTGCCGAAGCGCCGCAGGGTCTGCTCGACGGATTCGGGCGTCATACCGAGCTTGTAGGCGATACACGGGTAAAGCCTGAGCGTCATCGTCGTCAGCGCCTCGGGCTTGAGGACGCAGACCTTCATCGCCGTACACATACACACAAAGCCCGAATTCACGCGTGTTACGCCCTTGCGCTCGAGGTAGTGCATAATATCGAGCGTAAGCTGCTGCTCGTCGGCGGGTTGGAGGTCGATGAATATGTACCTGCATATCTCGCTCAGCAGGTCGGGCATGAGGAAGTAGTCGGTGACGCCCAGGTCCTCAAGCCTCCGCCTCAGCCCGTACGATTTGACGTAAGAGAGGACGAATATCCTCATATTCGGGTACTTCCCGACCATTCTCCCGACGAAGTCGTACAGCTCGTCGCGGACGGTCGTAACGAAAAATACGAGCGCATCGGGTTCATGCTTGGCGCAGCCCGCCTCGAGAGCGGAAAGGCAGTTGCTGCACCGTATGGCCGTCAGCCCCATCGACTTCAGCCTATCGGAAAGAGTCCAGCCGAGGCCATCTATATTATCTCCCGTAAGGAGTTTATACTTCATAGTTCCTGCCACTCTTTCTGAATAGATAATCGAATGGTGTTCTCCCCATTTGAACAGTCCTGAGAGCGCGCCGAAAAGTGCACATACGCGCTCAATTTTATCATAGTATAATGCGATTTTTTTGTCAACAAAAAAGTGAGGTGGAATGTCGAAAAATACGAAAAGTCCCGATACCATGCGGTATTCGGGACTTTATCCGCCTATTCTCCGTCGCTGCTTTCAGCGTCGGCGGGGTCTGTTTCGTCAGCGGTTTCGGGCTCCTCTGCGGGGAGCTCCGCCGCCTCCTTCTTCTCCGAGCCCTTGGGCTCGGCAAACATTGTGCTCTTGTACTCGGCGACGCGGGCGCGGTCACCGTAGCAGTCTATCTCTATCTCCTCGCGCGAGAGCAGATAGCGTATCGCGCCGAATAGCAGCGTGAAGCTGACGGCGTTGATGAGCACGCTGAAATACACACGTATGCCGAAGATAGCGCCGAGCATACCGAAGAGTATCATTCCGATAGATACTACGATCACTGCCTCGTACTTCGTATTATCGGGGTCGAGCTGCAAAAACGCGAAGCAAGCCGCCGACGATACTATCGCATGGATTATCGCCAGCCACATCGAGTACGGCGCGTAGAAGTCGAGCCACGCGCTGTTGAGCTCGAGCACCATTATCAGCGCCTCGAGTATGATATACGCGGTGAAGCTGACCTTCAGCAGCCTCCGCAGGCGCAGGCTCACTCCGAGCAGATACGCGGAGTAGATGAGCAGTCCGAAGCCGAGGAATTCGGCACAGTACGCCGACACCTCAAGCACCCTCGACAGCAGCGACTCATAGTGGAAGGTGTAGTAATAGATGCCGCAGATAAGTCCGAACGCAACGAATAGGAGGTTCCCGATGAATCCGAACAGCAGCCCCTTGTGAAGCTTTTCGTGCATGATCATTCTCCCTGACCGAGAGCCCTGAGCGCTCTCTGACCGATATCGCGCCTGTAGTGGGCGCCCTCGAAGCTTATCGCCTCGACGCCCCTGTACGCGGTCGCGAGCGCGTCGGGCAGGGTGTCGCCCTTTGCGGTGACGCCGATGACGCGTCCGCCGTTCGTGAGGAAGCTTCCGTCCTCGCCGAGCTTAGTGCCCGCGTGGTACACGAAGCAGCCCTCGACCTGACCCTTTTCGTCGAAGCCGTTCATCTTTATGCCCTTGGGGTAGCTCTCGGGGTAGCCGCCGCTCGCCATAACTACGCACGCGCAGCTTCCCTTGTGCCACTTTATATCCACCTTGTCGAGCTCGTGGTTGTATATCGTCTCGAATATCTCATAGAGGTCGGCGTCGAGCATGGGGAGCACGACCTGCGTCTCGGGGTCGCCGAAGCGGCAGTTGTACTCGATGACCTTGGGACCCTTGGGCGTGAGCATGAGACCAAAGTAGAGGCAGCCCTCGAAGGTGCGTCCCTCGGCGTTCATGGCATTCATGGTCGGGAGGAATATCTTCTCCATGCACTCCTTTGCGATGTCCTCGGTGTAGCAGGGATTGGGCGATACCGTGCCCATTCCGCCCGTATTCAGACCCATATCGCCGTCGAGAGCGCGCTTGTGGTCCATGGAGGATATCATCGGCACCATGGTCTTGCCGTCCGTGAACGAGAGGACGGACACCTCGGGACCCGTGAGGAACTCCTCGATGACTATTCTTGCGGAGCTCTTGCCGAATTTGAGCTCGTCTATCATATCGTGCACAGCCTTGACCGCCTCGTCCTCGTTCTGCGCGATGATAACGCCCTTTCCGAGCGCGAGGCCGTCAGCCTTGATGACTGCGGGATAGCTGTTCTGCTCTTTGAGGTAGGCGATAGCCTTGTCGCTCTCGGTGAAGACCTCATAGAAAGCGGTGGGGATACCGTACTTCTTCATGAGCTCCTTCGAGAAGACCTTGCTGCCCTCGATTATAGCGGCATTCGCCTTCGGACCGAAGGTCATGAAGCCCTCCGCCTGCAATCTGTCGACCATGCCGAGCACGAGCGGGTCGTCGGGAGCCACGACCACCATATCGGGTCTGAGCTTCTTCGCGAGCTCCACAATGCCGTCGATATCGGTCGCGCCGACATTGAAGCATTCCGCATACTTCGATATTCCGCCGTTTCCCGGGGCGCAGTAGAGCCTGCCCACGTGGCTGCTCTCCGCGAGCTTCATTATAATGGCGTGCTCGCGTCCGCCTCCGCCTACAACAAGTACATTCTTCATAGTATATTCCTCCGTTACTTTATCTCAATATTATCATAGACCGCACCGAGCTCCGCGGCAAAGTCGCCGAAGACCTCATCGGGTGCGAGTATCTGCACCTTGAAGTTCACGCCGTTTTCGTCGAAGTAGTATATCTCGCGCCTGAGGTTAACGTAGTCCGAGTTGAGCACGCACGCCACGCACACGGCTTCCCTGCCGAGGCACTCCCTGCCCTCGGTGACCTCAACGCCCGTTATCTTCTCATTCGCGCCGAACTCCGCCGCGTCCTTGTCGGCGAGCTCCTTCGCGCTTCCGCCCGAGCTCTCCGCCGTTATCTTCAGCGAGCCGTAGTGCTCGGCGAGAGTATCCGCTATATTCGGGCGCAGAGTAGCCTCAGCCTCGCCCTTTGAGTGGTAGTACCAGTCCTTGTCGGCGCTGACCGTGAAATACTCGGTATCATGCACCTCCGTATCGGTCTTCAGCGGGTCGCCGAGGTAGCTGAGCCCCGCCATTATGTCGCTGACAGCCTTCGGGGCGTCCTCGGGCTTATCCTTCGGCACCGTCACCACGAGCACGAGCAGGTCGCCGTTTCCGTAGCCTATCGCCTTGTGGTAGAATTTGTACTCGCCCTTGTCCTCGCTCTCCTCGTCGACGAACTCGGCTTCGAGCAGGTGCGCGGGCAGACCGCCCTCGTCCGTCTTCGTGCTCGTCACCGAGCCGTATAGCTCCTCGTAGTGGCTCTTTATGGTCTCGCAGTAGTATTCGGGCGTGATGTGGAGCCCGCTCATCTCGAGAATGCCCACGGTGGTATCGCTGACGTTATCGACGAACAGGAACTCAAATTCCGCGGGATATATGCCCTCGAACTTGGAAAAGCGCTCGTTCAGCTCGAGCGTGAACAGTCCGTCCTCCGATGTGAAGCTCGTCTGCTTTGAGGCGGGCTGTACGACCTGAGAGGAGCTGCTGCCGCTCTCGGAGGAGCTGCCTCCGTTATCGGCACAGCCGCACAGCGCTATCAGCGCGCCTGCCGCAGCGAGTGCCGCAATTGATCTTGTATATTTCATATCAAGCTCTCCAAAAACACATTATAAAAACAGTATACCACACCGCCGCATTTTTTTCAAGGCTTTGGCGGAAATAATCGTCGGAAACGGCGATTTTTCCGAAACGGGCGGTTAAAAGGGTGTCCCTTTAGCCGATTCGCAGGCTATCGTGTATGCACCGTTGGTTTATGGCACGGTAGCCCACTATTTCTGCTAAGGCAGCAGCCTAAACCAAGCTGTGTCAAGCTTGTTTTTTTGTGCAATTGACAGAATCGCCCTGTTTTCGGTTGATTTTTTTCAATTTTGTGGTAAAATATATTTATCCAATATATAGGAGGTAAATTATAGATGGATATGAGAAAAATTTTAGCCGCTGCGCTCTCGCTCACCATGGTGTGCACCGCGGCGACGACGTTCGGCTACGCTCCCACGGCGGCGTATGCTGCCGACGCTGTGGCTGAGGAGCCCGCAGCTCCCACCGAGGACGAGACCGTGACCTACCCCATCGAGGCTGAAGTCGACGGCTGCCAGTATTCGGTGTACGAGGACTACGCCGTATTCGTTAAATGCCCTGACAACACCCTTAAAGGTGACTATGTCGTCCCCGCAGAGGTAAACGGCGTTCCTGTCACACAATTATATGGGCGAGTATTCGGCTTCCAAAAGGAGCTCGTTTCGGTCACTATCCCTGCAACAGTCACAAAGATAGGCGACCATCTTTCGGGCTATTCCACCCTTGAAAAGTACATCGTCGATAAGGACAACCCGAGCTTCTGCTCTGTTGACGGAGTTATCTACACGAAGGATATGGCTACGCTCGTGGCATATCCCAGTGCCAAGCCCGAAACAGCATTCACAGTGCCCGACGGAGTCACAAAGATAGGCTACGGCGCATTCTACACCGCAAACATCACAGAGTTAAAGCTGGCAGATTCCGTAAAGGAGGTCGACAGCTTCGCCTTTGTTAACTGCAGGGCGCTCGAAAAGGCTGAGCTCGGCTCATCGGTCGAAACGCTCGGATACCACAGCTTCTGGGGCAGCGAGGCGCTCAAGAGCATCGAGCTCCCCGCGTCAGTCAGTGAGCTTAAAGGCAACGTGTTTGAAGGCTGCAAATCGCTTGCTTCCCTGACCGTAATGAATCCCGACTGCACGTTCACCGATAACGAGAAAACGCTCGGTGTCAAGGGAACAACGGTGATACGCAGCTATGAGGGCTCAACGGCTCAGGCTTATGCCGAGAAGTACGAGTTTCAGTTTGAGTCGATAGGCGAAGCTCCCGTCTCCACGCAGCTCGTCGAGACTGCCGACGTCAAGTACGGAACGGCTGACCCCATCGTCAAGGTCATCGACGGCAAGCCGTATGATGTCAAGATCTTCGGCTTATTCTCCGCAGAGGGCAAAAAGGCACTCGACGAGACAGCGGACGCGGAAAAGATAGAGGAAATAAAGAGCGGTATCGTCGCTTCTCTCACGCGTGCGGTAACAGATGTCGATTTCACTGCCGAGCCCTACTTCTACGCGGCTGCGATCCCTTTCATAAAGGAAAAGGCTGTCGGCTGGTACAACGATAACTACGCCGCAACGACAGGCTATAAGCTGACGAGTCTCTCGATAGGCAACATGACCGTCACCGAGCAGGCTGCTTCCGTTGTGACGGAGACTGCTACTGCTACTGCTCCCGAGACCACCACAACAGAGGCTGCCACAGCTTCCTCCTCGGAGACAACTACCGCCACGACCACAAGTCCCGACCCGTACAATCCCCTTTACGTCGGCGACTGGCATTTGCAGACAACAGGCACTCTTCCCTACGACCTCGCGAGCATTGACGCGACCGTCAGCAGCGGCGGCTCGGGCAGTGTTACACTGGTATACACCGACGGAGCACACGCAATATACGGTATGACATGGAAGAGCGACGGCAATAACGTGACTGTCACGGTCGACGGTGGTACGTACTCCGCGCAGTATAACAGCTCCACTGACAGCGCACGCGTATCCGTCGGCGGTGCGGAGCTCCTGTTTGCCCGCGGCAAATCGGTACAGACCACCTCTTCGGCTGAGACCTCCGCGACAACGACGTCATCTGCCGCAGAAACCACGACAACAACAGCCTCCACAACTGCCACAGCTGCGACCTCCACGGTTGCTTCCACAACGGCTCCCGAAACCACGACGACGAAGTCCGACGCAGAGCAGATAGTCGGCGAGTGGAAGGTATCGGGCATTACAGACAAGGACGGAAATACCTCCAACGATGTCGACGGTATGGTGCTTGATTTCCTTTTCAAGGAAGACGGAACAGGAATCTTTACCTCAAAATCCGATGAAAACAGCGAAGCAACAGAAGATACGCCCTTCAACTGGGAAATAAAGGACGGCTATGTTGTCACTGTAAATACAAATAACAAAGACGACATTGTCAGCTTAAAGATCGAAAGCTCCGAGCTGCTCACACACGAAAGCGATGAAGGTTTCACATTGAGTTTCACGAGGGACGGCTCGAAGCTCGGCGACGTTGACGGAGACGGCAGCGTCAGCGCGAAGGACGCATCGGCGGTGCTTGTGGAGTACAGCAAGCTCTCGACGGGCGCAGACCAGACCTTCACCGAGACTCAGAAGAAGGCGGCTGACGTAAACGGCGACGGCAAGACCGACGCGAAGGACGCCTCCGCTATCCTCACCTATTACTCGTACCTCTCAACAGGCGGTACAGACAGCTTTGAGGCATTCCTCAAGCACTGACAAAGCGAAAAAGCTCCCCAAAGGGTGTCCCTTTAGCCGATTCGCAGGTTACCGATTATGTGCCGTAGGTTTACGGCTCGGTAGCCCGCTTTTCCGCTAAGGGTAGCACGCCAATGGGGAGCTTTTTTAATTCTGAATTCGGGATGCGGAATTCGGAATTAATAATTGTTGCCCGCCGAAGCAGACTGAGCCGTTTGTACAGACTGAGCGAGCAAAGCGAGCGGCACCGGCGGGGTGCCCCCGCGGGCAGTTCGCGCGGAAGACAAAAGAAGCGGAAGTTTGTTGCCGCGACTCCCACCCTCCGAAAGCAGACTATGCCGTCTGTACAGACTGAGCGAGCCAAGCGAGCGGCAACGAAGCTGAGGTTGC
>JAUMVH010000213.1:3406-4239 GCA_030530245.1 Ruminococcus sp. | reverse complement strand
GACCAAGGCGGCGACCAGGGCGGCGAAACATGGTAAGCGCAGACACAAGCGGAATAATAGTGAAATGCTTAGGGGGACTCTACACTGTAGAGTCCCCTGATGGTATATACGAGTGTAAGGCGAGGGGAGTATTCCGCGCGAAGGGAATAAGTCCTGCGGTGGGCGACAGCGTCACCGTCAGCGGCGGCGTCATCACGGAGATAGGCGAACGCAGGAACTTCATCATCAGACCGCCCCTTGCAAACCTTGATCAAATACTTTTCGTGGTGTCGACGGTGAGTCCCGCCCCGAATTTTCTTATCCTCGACAAGTTCATCGCGATCGCCGAATACAAGGGGATAGAGCCCGTGGTGGTCATCACCAAGACCGACCTCGGCGACGGGAGCGAGGTGCGCGAGGTGTACGACTCCATCGGCATACGCACGGTGGAGGTCGACTACAGCGACGCAGAGTCCGTACAGCGCGTGCGGGAGCTCCTGAGCGGGAAGATAAGCGCCTTCACGGGCAATTCGGGAGCGGGTAAATCCACGCTCCTGAACGCGGTCGACCCGTCCCTCGACCTCGCGACGGGCGAGATAAGCCGCAAGCTCGGCAGAGGCAGGCACACCACCCGCCACGCGGAGCTCTACAAGCTCGCGGGAGGCGGCTATATCGCCGATACCCCAGGGTTTTCGACGTTCGAGACCAACCGCTACGACCTGATCCGCAAGGAGGAGCTCGCAGCGTGCTTCCGCGAATTTGCCGAGTTTACGGACAATTGCCGCTTCCGCGACTGCTCGCACACCTGCGAGAAGGGCTGCGCGGTGGTGGAGGCAGTGGAGCAGGGGAAGATA
>JAUMVH010000213.1:0-3396 GCA_030530245.1 Ruminococcus sp. | reverse complement strand
CACGAGAGCTACTGCACGATGTACGGGGAAGCAAAACAGCTGAAGGAGTGGGAGCTGAAATGAGCATATGCCATATCTTTGCGGGCGGCGACCTCGGGAGCATCGGACGCGACCGTTTCGCGGCTCACGAGGGGACGATAATATGCGCGGACTGCGGTCTGCGTCACGCTGAGGCGCTCGGTCTCGAGCCCGACATCATCGTCGGCGACTTCGACTCCTACGGCGGCGAGCTCCCGCAGAACGCGGAGGTGCACCGCTCCGTCCCCGAAAAGGACGACACTGACACGCTCCTCGCGGTGAAGATAGCGATAGAGCGCGGCTGCGAGCTCATCTACCTCTACGGAGCTCTCGGCGGAGCGCGCTTCGACCACGCCTTCGCCAACATACAGACCATGATATACGCCTGCGAGCACGGCGCCGAGGTCGTACTCGTCGGCAGCGAGCGCGTGTACCTGCAAGGCACGGGCGAGCGATCCTACCCGCGCACGGACGGCGACGGCTACTTCTCGGTGTTCGCGCTCACGGAGACGGTAGAGATAAGGAGCCTTCACGGCGTGAAGTACCCGCTCGGCGGCTACACGATGAAGCGGTCGTACCCTATCGGCGTCAGCAACGAGATAACGGGCGAAGCGGCGACGCTCGCGATAGACAGCGGACTCGCCCTCGTGATACAGTCGCAGTAACGAAAAATCCCTCGGTGAATATAATGAAGTACTATCATCGAAGGAGGGATACATATGAAGATCGTTGTGATAAAGAGCCCGCGGTTCCTGTCGGGCATACTGCGAGCCGTCTTCGGTATCAAGAAGGACGAGGAGTGACCTCCGCGCCCTTTCACGTCAAAGCAGGCAGAGCTTCCGAGCGGAGCGTCTGCCTGCTTTTGCGTTTATGAACAAATTGTAAACAATCCCCATCGGACTTGACTTGCGGTCAGAAAAGGACTATACTATATTTAGCACTCGAACACAGCGAGTGCTAAATAATTTCATGGAGATGTTAGTTTTGAGCACTAAACAGTTTAAAGCGGAGTCCAAGAGGCTTCTCGAAATGATGATACACTCGATATACACGCACAAGGAGATATTCCTGCGCGAGCTCATTTCCAACGCGAGCGACGCGATAGACAAGCTCTATTTCAAGTCGCTGACGGACGACAAGGTGGGGCTGAGCAAGGACGATTTCGCGATATGGGTCGACACCGACAAGGAAGCGCGCACCCTCAAGATAACGGATAACGGGATCGGCATGACGGAGGAGGAGCTGGAGAACAACCTCGGCACTATCGCCAACAGCGGCTCGTTCAAGTTCAAGAGCGAGAACAAGCTCGAGGAGGACAATCAGATAATCGGACAGTTCGGCGTGGGCTTCTATTCGGCGTTTATGGTCGCGAAGAAGGTGACGGTCATCTCGAAGGCATACGGCAGCGACAAGGCTTACCGCTGGGAGAGCGAGGGCGTCGACGGCTACACGATAACCGAGGACGAGAAGGAGTCGGTGGGCACGGTGATAATCCTCGAAATGCTTGACGACACCGACGACGAGAAGTACGGCGAATTCCTCGACGAGTACCGCATAAAGGGGCTCATCAGGAAGTATTCGGACTACATCCGCTTCCCCATCAAGATGAAGGTACAGCACAGCCGCCCCGTAGAGCAGTCCGAGGAGGACAAGGCAGCGAACAAGCCCATAGAGTACGAGGAATACATCGAGATAGAGACGCTCAACAGCATGGTACCGCTGTGGAAGAAGAGCAAGTCCGAGCTGAAAGAGGAGGACTACAAGCACTTCTACACGGAGAAATTCTACGATTACAACGAGCCGCTGAAGTACGCGCACGTGAAGAACGAGGGCGTGCCGAGCTACAACGCACTGCTCTATATCCCGTCGAAGGCACCGTTCGACTACTACTCGAAGGAGTACGAGAAGGGCTTGCAGCTCTACTCCAACGGCGTGCTGATAATGGACAAGTGCGCGGACCTTCTCCCCGATTATTTCAGCTTCGTGAAGGGACTCGTCGACAGCGAGGACCTCTCGCTGAACATCTCGCGTGAAATGCTCCAGCACGACCGCCAGCTGAAGGTGATAGCGAAGAGCATCGAGAAGACGATAAGCTCCGAGCTGAAGAAAATGCTCAAGAACGAGCGCGAGAAGTACGAGGAGTTCTGGAAGGCGTTCGGAATGCAGGTGAAGTACGGCGTCTACAGCGAGTTCGGCATGAACAAGGACAAGCTTCAGGACCTGCTTCTGTTCGCGTCCTCGAACGACCACAAGCTCGTGACGCTTGACGAATATGTGACGGGAATGCGCGAGGAGCAGAAGTACATCTACTACGCGACGGGCGAGAGTATCGCGCGTATCGAGCAGCTTCCGCAGACCGAGCTCGTGAAGGACAACGGCTTCGAGATACTCTACCTCACCGACAACATTGACGAGTTTGCGATAAAGGTGATAGCCAAGTACAAGGACAAGGAATTCAAGAACGTCTCCGCCGACGACCTCGGACTTGAGACTCCCGAGAAGAAGGAGGAGCTCAAGGCGAAGGAAGAGGAGAGCGCGGATATGCTCAAGGAGCTCGGTGACGCACTCGGCGGCAAGGTGACGAAGGTAGTCCTCTCGCAGAGGCTGAAATCCCATCCTGTATGCCTCACGAGCGAGGGCGAGATAACGCTCGAGATGGAGAAGGTGCTCAACTCCATGCCTACCGACCAGCAGGTACACGCCCAGCGCGTGCTTGAGATAAACCCCGAGCACGAGATATACACGAAGCTGAAAGCGATAGCGGACGCAGGCGACAAGGACAAGCTCGGCAAGTACGCGAAGCTGCTCTACACGCAGGCACTGATGATAGAGGGAATGCCGATAGACGACCCCGTCGAGTTCTCGAACCTCGTCTGCGAACTAATGTGACGCCGAGCGTGGAGCTCTGCGTACCATACCAATTGTAGGGGACGGCGTCCTTGACGTCCCGCCCCGCCCATATCGACAATCTCATGGCTACCAATTGTAGGGGCGGCGTTCCACCGCCCGCCAATCCCCGCGACAGATACCGCTGTGCAAGGCAGGCAAATACGGTTGTATTGTGAACATTGCCGCAAGGCGCAGCTGTATAATTGGTGAAAATGCCAAAAAATCCTATGCAAAAATGTTTTTTTGAGGATTTCACTTGACGAAAAGTCAGATTTGCGGTATAATAACAACAGTGATAATAATTATGAATTATTTATCACTCGTTTTGTTGTCTCCTTTCTTTTGTTCTACACATATTTTTCTTTTTATCTCATCTTCAAAGCCCGACGGAAACGTCGGGTTTATTTTTTTGCTCTCTTCCGTCGGCACCTTCCTCTATTGAGGAAAACCCTTTTGAAAAAGGGTTCTTCCTCAAACTCCTTTCCTAAA
>JAUMVH010000212.1 GCA_030530245.1 Ruminococcus sp. | reverse complement strand
GGCCTGCAGGGCGAATACTGGGCGCTCAGGGGCAAGAATTCGCCCGAGACCGAGTATATCCCGCCCGAGCAGTTCGAGCCGTACGTCGAGCTTGAGGTGGTGACTCCGCCGAAGACGGTGTACGCATACGGCGAGGAGCTCGACCTCAGCGGGTGCATGGTGCAGCGCAGAGGCGTCGACGCACTCGGCAATGAGTGGGAGGACGAGCCCGTGCTCCTAACGGAAGCCGAGAACATCAGCCACTCCGTCTACTTTGAGCCCGAATATGCGGGCGACTACAGCCTCAGCATATGGACTGACACCGACTACTACGCATACACCTCGGCGTCCGTGAAGCTGACCGTTTCCCAGCCCGTCGGCGAGTATTACCTCAGCAGCGGCTCCAAGAGCGAGGTGTATGCCTCGCAGCTCGGAGGTGAACCGACAATGACTATCGGAGAGGGCACGGTCGTGAACGTAACGGAGTGCTACGGCAAGCTCGGGCGTATCGAGTCCGAGACCTTCACGGGCTGGGCTGACGTATCGAAGATGACGAGGGTCACAAGCTCCGCCGAGCGTGAAAAGGGCGACATCGACGGCAGTGGACGCGTCAACAAGTACGATGCGGCACAGCTGGGCGCAGCTCTCAAAAATGCGGCAGGGCTCCCCGAGGGCATATCCATGCTCACCGCCGCAGAAAAGGACGCGGCTGATATGAACTCTGACGGAAAGGTCGACGAGGCAGACCTCATAGCTCTGCTCGCGGCTATACAATAAAAAGGAGGCAATTTCCCATAATGGAATGGACGGAAGTCAACATCTACACCACTGCCGAGGGTATCGAGCTGTTGTGCTCAAAGCTGACGGATATCGGTATCAAGGGCTTTGTCATCAAGGACTCCGAGGACTTCAAGGAGTTCCTCGAGAACAAGAACGGTCAGTGGGACTACATCGACGATGACCTCATGGGGCTCGCGGACTGCGAGACCTGTATCACGGTATACCTCCCCTGCAATGACCAAGGGGCGGATATGCTGGGCTCGGTAAGAGCTATGCTCGCGGAGATGAAGAGCGCCGACAGCGAAGGCGTCTACGGTCGGCTCGAAGCCGAGTTCGCAAGCATACGCGAGGAGGACTGGGCTAACAACTGGAAGCAGTACTTCAAGCCGCTCAAGGTCGGCGATATGCTCGTGATAAAGCCCTCGTGGGAGGAGTACGACGACCTCGGCGAGCGCATAGTCCTCGAGATCGACCCCGCCTCGAGCTTCGGTACGGGTCAGCACCACACTACGCGGCTCTGCCTCGAGATACTCGAGGGCTGCGTCAAGGAGGGCGACAGGATACTCGACCTCGGCTGCGGAAGCGGCATACTCTCCATCGCGGCGATACTGCTCGGAGCTGAGAACGCCGTCGCGGTCGACATCGACGAGAACGCTGCTGCCACCGCGAAGGAGAACGCGCTGAAAAACCATATCCCCGAGGAGAGCTACACGACCTACTTCGGCAATATCCTCTCCGACGAAAAGCTCGCCGACACCATCGACGGACAGTACGACATCATCACCGCGAATATCGTCGCGGACGTGCTCATCGCGATGAAGGACTACTTCAAGCGCTACCTCAGGGACGGCGGCTTCCTCATCGTGTCGGGCATAATCGAGGAGCGCATGGAGGAGGTGCTCACTGCGATAGAGCAGTGCGGCTTCACACGCCTCGGCGTGAACCTCAAGGAGGGCTGGGCGGCAGCTCAGTTCGTAAAATAGCATATTTCAGACTTTTGTCTGTGAGAATATGAAAACATTCAAAATCTATTATAAACAAGGAGATTGATTACAGTGGCATTATTCAAGAAGAAAAAGCAGGAAACCGAAGAAGCAGCAGCGGCAGTTGCCGAGCAGGGCTTCGACTACGAGGAGGCGGCTCTCTCCGCACTCAACGCCAAGCTCAACGGCACCCTCTACGACGGCTGCATCATCATGCCGAGAGGTATCACCATCGACGTCAAGATAGGCAGGAAGGAGGAGCACGACAATATCAAGAGCGTGCAGTTCCTCTTCCTCGTTTCGAGCGATAACTTCGACGAGCCTATCATCGACCCCGTTGACGCACACGGTCCCTCCGACGAGGAGGTAGTGAACATGGCTGTGGAGATATTCTACGGCGGCTTATGGCACCCCATCGACCAGTCCCTGTTCAAGAAGAACCCCGTACACGTACCCGTTACCTTCCTCGGTCAGCACTACGACTTCGATATGTATGCTCACTCCATCGTAAGGATAGGCGTCGAGCACAACAACGAGCCCAAGATGCTCATGGCATATATCGCCAACGAGATACCCAAGTACCTCGGCTCGAAGAAGTACTACTGGATAAGGATATTCCTCGCCAAGCAGGGCGAGAGGCAGATAGTAGAGGTGCGCGTGAACGGCTCTGTATGCAGCGAGCTCGCAAAGCCGCTTCAGGAGTACGTCGGCACGTGGGAGAAGAACGACGCGTTCAGGTGCGAGAAGCAGTTCGCGATATTCGTACAGCGCGGCGACGATGAGTGCCCCTTCAAGAAGGAGGACGTCGTAAATGCGGCGAATTTCGCACTCGAGAAGATGGTGAAGATATCCAATCCCGAGGAGTATCAGGCGTTCTGCAAGGAGCTCGACGAGTTCACGGGCAATAAGGCGCTCGCTGCCGAGGTAAGGATATTCATTCCCGAGATATTCGCGAAGCTCACCCTCGGCTACGAGGAGGGCGACAGCCTCTTCCTCCTCACAGGCGACCCCAACAGCGAGGAGGGCGATTCTCGCCTCGAGTTCAGGAAGACTCAGCTCCGCTCGTACTTCTACCTCCAGCAGGTGATACTCGAGTACCTCAACACAAGACCGCCGCAGGAGGACGTTCAGCGCATCGTCTTCAACAGCGTCGCGTTCAGGGAGCTCCGCAAGGCGAAGGAGCAGGGTCACGAGCCCAAGGACCTCTACGTCCCCGGCACAGCATACAAGATAGCAGAGCCCAATTACAAGGTCTGGTAAGAATAAGAAAACAAGCAGCGGCACTCGTTTGAGAGTGCCGCTGTTTTGGTAATATGGAGGAGAGCTGTCATCATCTGGTGGAGTTTGCGGAGTATTCCGAGAGTATGAACGAGGCGTCCTTGGCGTCGACATACCCGTCACTGTTTACATCTCCGACGCTGCCCATTATCACCCACGTATTATAGTCGCTGTCGTCATCTTTCCCGACCGACGTCGCGGCGTAGTACGCAAGCACCTGCGAGGCGTCCCTTGCGTCGACAATTCCGTCGCCGTTGACGTCGCCCTGCTTCATAGCGGAGGTTATCGTGATCAAAAAATTAGTACTGTCCTTTGCGTCAATACAGCCGTCACCTGTGATATCGCCGTCCTCCTCTACGCGTGCCCTCATTTCGTCCGTAATAGTGTAGGTCTTTCTTCTGTAAAGGAAGGCATCCCTTTTTGTGCCCATCGACTTTTCGGCGTAATACTGAAGAATGTAGAGATTATCCGTAGGGTCGACCACGCCGTCGAGGTTGAAATCAAGGTCGTACTCGCCGCTGACATAGCCCTCCGTGAGCCTTGCACGCCACACTGCGAGCTCCTCGGTATATACGAGCTTTTCCTCGTCTGAGAGCTCGGAATATGGTATCCCCTCCGCCCAGTAGCGGAATACGGGATAGTCATTCTTTGCCTGCGCAACTGTGGGAGCGGCGAGCGCTCCCGCTATAAGTGCGGACAGAAGTATAGCAGTCTTTTTCATAGTATTACCTCCTTTGCGGATTATTGCGCCTCCTCGTACTCAAGCACGAGCGGGCTTTTTTCGAGGGCTTCGCAGGAAGCTCCCGCGCTGTATAGCTTCGGCTCCGAGTCCTCGGTCTCCTTGATTATGCATATATACTCGGGAGAGAGGTCCTTGTAGGCGTATATCCTGCACGGAGTCTCCACCCTTTTCGTGCGGTTGCTGGCGATGTCGATGATATCGACGGCGAGGACGGCGTCATCGTAGTATTCGCCCACGCTCGATTCTGCGACCGTTAACTCCTCGTTGTCCACGCTGCACATACGGTACATCTTGTTATCGCCGTAGTACACGCGCTTCCATATCTCGACCTCGGGAGCCGCAGTCGTCGTCGCAGCCGTAGTCGCGGGCACCTCTGCGGAAGCCGTGGTCTGCGTGGAAGCAGGCGGCATTGTCTGCGGCGGAGCAGTCGTAGCGGCAGCAGTGACGTACGTCCGCGCCGCAGTCGTTGTCGTCACCGTCTGAGCAGT
>JAUMVH010000211.1 GCA_030530245.1 Ruminococcus sp. | reverse complement strand
GTTACGGTAAACGGCGGCACCATCGACATCACTTCCTTTGGCGACGGCATTCAGGGCGAACAGGACGTTGTTATCAACGACGGCACCATAAATATCACAACTACTGGTTCGGGCAATGACTCCGCGAAGGGTATCAAGTCCGTAGGTCTGTATGATGCGGCAGGCACGACCCTCCAGAGCGGCGGTACGCTTTCTGTCAACGGCGGTCTTATCACGGTGAACTCCAAGGACGATTCGCTCCATTGCGGCGGCGACGCATTCCTCAATGCGGGCAAGCTGAAGCTCACCTCGGGCGATGACGCGGTCCATTCCGATGCTTCACTCTATGTCGGCGGAAAAACAGCGGGTACCGATTACACGAGCCTTGAGGTCTATGTAACAGCCTGCTACGAGGGATTCGAGGCAGTTTACATCTACCAGAACAACGGCAACATCTATATCATCTCGAAGGATGACGGCTACAATGCGGCAGGCGGAGCAGATTCCTCGGGCGGCAACAACAACACAGGCTTCAATCAGGGCGGACGTCCCGGAGGTGGCGGCGGCTTCCCCGGCGGCGGCATGGGCGGAAGCTCTTACGGTGAGATTCACCTCAACGGCGGTATCGTTTCCGTAAACACATCGTTCAACGACGCTGACGGCTTTGATTCCAACGGTCCGATATACTTCAACGGCGGCTACTACTTCGGCAACGGCGGCGATTCGTTCGACAGCGGCGACGGCTATTCCATTACATACAAGGGCGGCTATGCGTTCGGCGGCCTCGGTATGGGCGGCGGCAGCGGCTATGATATGTCCACTCAGATGGTATTCACCACAAGTGACGGCACGGTAATTGCTTCGAGTATGTCGGGCTCAAGAATGACCTACGCATACGGCGATTCGAGCGTAACTGCCTACTCTGGCGCACAGATATCAGGCGGTACTGATATCGCGACACTCGGTCAGCCTTCGATATACATCTCGGGCAAGGCGTCGGGCGGTACAGCCAAGACCCTCGGGCAGAGCTCGTCGGGCGGCGGCAATCCGTGGAACCCCTGGGGCTGAGTCTGAACACAGTATGACCAATTCTCCACAGTTTCTCTAATATACCAAAAGCGGGAGTCTCCTGATTCGGGGGCTCCCGCTTTACTTGTCTGTAGCGGTGAAAGTTGTACAGACCAATTTTTGCACCGTGTAAGTACAACTGACCAAAAATTGTGACGGGATCTCACGTAAATTCGCACTTTGTGGGATAAAAATACAAATTATCCACCCCTGTGGAGGGGGTACGGTAGCAAAAAATGACTGATACAAAATTATTCAGCAAAAAATGACTTGAATTGTTCACAAAAACGTAATAAAATGAAAATGTAAGCTGCGGAGGGAAGGGACACAGAGATGGGCTCTGCGCCCGACGCGGTAAGTTCTATCACATATAATGAAAGGAATGATACACATGAGATTAAATGGTATCAAGCGGTTCGTGAGCAGTATGCTCGCGGGTCTCGTTTGCGTATCTTCGGTCAGCGTCGGCGGACTGATGAGTGCTCACGCTGACAAGGTGCTCCAGACGAGCCCGAGCCATACGCAGGAGACAGGCACCTACGGTGACTACCACCACGAGATATGGCAGGCTGATACGCCGAACTCGTCCACAATGACACTTTACGAGAACGGCGGCGGATTCAGCACGTCATGGAAGTGCGGCCCTAACAATTCAAGAGGTAACTTCCTCGCACGCCGCGGTCTCTTCTACGGACTCAACAACTCCAAGCACTGGCAGGACTACGGCAACTTCACCTGCGACTTCGACTGCGACTGGTCGGCAGGCTCTTCAGGTAACTCACGTATCTGTATCTACGGCTGGACTCAGAATCCTCTCGTTGAGTTCTATATCATCGAGGACTGGAAAAACTGGCGTCCTACATCGGGCAATGCTAAGCAGGTAACTATCGACGGAAGCGTTTACGACGTTTTCACGAACCCGATGAACTCCTATACGATCGAAGGCAACAAGGCGTTCACTCAGTACATCAGTGTTCGCCGCGATACAAGAACTAAGGGTACTATCAGTATCTACAAGCACTTCCAGGCTTGGGAGGACCTTGGTATGAAGATGGGCGGTCTCTACGAGGTAGCCTTCAACGTTGAAGGCTGGGAGAGCGACGGTCAGGCTGATGTTAAGAAGAATACCATCACCACCGGCGGCACTCCTGTACCCGAGACAACAGCAGAGCCTCAGAAGGCTGACAGCGACGGCAACTTCCTCACCGAGGACTTTGAGTCGGGCAAGGGCGACTTCACAGGCAGAGGCGATGCTTCTGTTTCTGTTGACAGCAAGAATTACTACGACGGCAGCAAGTCCCTCAAGGTAACAGACAGAGGCGACAACTGGCACGGCGGTTCGATATCCCTCAGCTCGTCCACACTCGTTCCCGGACAGACCTACAGCATAAGCGCGGCAGGTCTCCAGATGAGCGGCTCCACAACTGAGCTCAAGCTCACTCTCGAGTACACAGCGGGCGGCGATCAGGACTGGATGGACATCGCTACTGCAAACGCTAAGAGCGGCGAGTGGACAAAGCTCGAGAACACCAAGTTCACAGTTCCTTCGGGCGCATCGGGTATGTCGGTATATATCGAAGCTCCCGACAGCCTCACAGACCTCTGGCTTGACGCTTTCAAGATCTCAGAGGAGGGCAAGACTTCTTCCGTAACAACAGGCGGCGGTACAGTTGACGGTTCTGCTTCAGCCGTTACTACAACGGCAACGAGCCAGTCGGGTACTACTGTTACAACTCCTTCAGTTCCTTCGGGAAGCGGCATTGCTTCACATCAGAACAACAACTACACATATGATGCAAACGGCACAGGCTTAAAGGATTACTACGGCAAGTGCTTCCGCATCGGTACAGCAGTAAACGCACGCAACATTCAGAATTCTCAGGTACAGCAGTTCATCAAGCAGAACTTCAACTCCATCACCTGCGAGAACGAGATGAAGCCCGATACTATCTGCGACCGCAGCCGTTCATCGGGCGACAACATCGCTATCAACCTTTCATCTGCTGCTCCTATCCTCAAGTTCTGCGAGCAGAACGGCATCGGTCTCCGCGGACATACATTCGTATGGTACTCGCAGACCCCCGGCTGGATATTCAGAGAGAATTTCAGCGACAACGGCGCAATGGTTTCTCCCGAGCGCATGAACAAGCGCCTCGAGAGCATGATAAAGAACACATTCGATACTCTCAAGAGAGACTATCCTAACCTCAAGCTTTATTCCTACGACGTATGCAACGAGCTCTTCAAGAACGACGGCGGCGGATTCCGCGGCGACGGCGGCGAGTACTCCGATTGGTGGAGCTGCTACCACAGCGACGAGTTCGTAATCAACGCATTCAAGTACGCAAGACAGTATGCTCCCGCAGACTGCAAGCTCTACATGAACGACTACAACGAGTACTTCGTTACAAAGGCAGACGACCTCTACAAGATGGCTAAGAAGATTCAGGCAGAGGGCGACTACATCGACGGTATCGGTATGCAGTCTCACATGCACGCTGCTGACTTCGGCGGCACAGGCAGCGCTACAAAGTCTACCGATCCTCAGTTCGGCACATATGCTGACGCTATCGACAAGTTCAACAGCCTCGGACTTGATGTTCAGATCACAGAGCTCGACGTTACAAACTGCGCAAGTCAGGCAGGTGCTGACCTCTTCGTTGACATCTTCAGAGTAGCGGCTGAGCGCCACAACAACATCTCAAGCCTCACACTCTGGGGTCACTGCGACAGCGCAAGCTGGAGAAACAACTACGAGGACGGCGGCAAGCCCCTTCCTTTCGACGGAAACTGCCAGCCCAAGAGCTTCTACAGCGACATAATCGCTATCCCCGCAACAATTAAGGACGACATCGAGACAACTACTACAACTACTACGACAACAACTCAGACAACACAGGCTCAGACAACAACAACTACTACAACAAAGGCTGTTACAAATACAGCATACGGCGACGTTAACAAGGACGGCAAGGTTTCAGTTGCAGACGCAGTTGCTATCCTCCAGTACGTTGCAAACAAGGATAAGTACGGCCTCGACGCTCAGGCTATCGACAACGCCGATGTATTCAACAGAGGCGACGGCGTTACAGCTAAGGACGCGCTCGCTATCCAGCAGAAGGACGCAGGTCTCGTTTCGAGCCTCCCCGTTAGCTACGCTGAGGGCGCAAATACAGAAAAAAAAACTGACGCAGTAACTACTACTACGACAACCACAACAACTACGACTAC
>JAUMVH010000210.1:4060-4279 GCA_030530245.1 Ruminococcus sp. | reverse complement strand
GCTTCACAAATTCGGCGGAATCGGCAGCGGTGCCGGAGCCGAGAGGACAATATTCAGGAACCCCGAATGCGAGATAGCCAATGTCGGGAATACCATAATCGTGGGCAGAAAGGGCTCGACTGCCGAGACCTACGCCAAGGAGAATGACCTTACGTTCGAGCTCCTCGACGACTATGACAAGGCACAGGAGACGGCTACAACTACCACAACTACTACAAC
>JAUMVH010000210.1:0-4050 GCA_030530245.1 Ruminococcus sp. | reverse complement strand
GCCACGACGGCTGCGACAACTGCTTCCACGACGGCTGTAACTACTCAGCAGGAAAAGCTCTATGAGATAGTTATCCCCGAGCTGCCCGAGCTCGCTGCGGGCGAGGAGTACACCTTCGACGCCGAGTTCAGAACGCTTGGCGGAGCTCCCGTCAAACTGCTCGAAGCAGGCGGCGGCGGAAAGGCAGGCGTGTACTCCTTCAGCTGGCAGCAGCAGAGGTTCGGCGCCGAGGGTAAGGAGAGCTTCACCTTCCCGGTAACGCTGAAGATATATGACACGGCTGCGGCGGGACCCGTTGACGTCTATATATCGGGCGCAAGAGTTGAGGATATCAACGGCAAGATGTCTTTCAACAGTGAGGTCAAGGTAAACAAGGCGCCCGTTACTGTGAAGAGCGCTGATACAACAACGACCGAGGCTGAGTCTACGACTGTAACAACATCGGCAACTACTGCCACTGCTGACACGACGACTTCCGTAACTGCAACTACCGAAACCGCACCTACAACAACAGCTACCACGACCGCAGCAACAGAACCGACAACGACTACTGCCGAGGCTACAACTACCGCTTCGACTGCTACCGAAACCGCGACTACAACAGCGTCGGCTACAACTGCCGCAACCGCTGATACACGTGTCGTCGGAACATGGTATTTCTACAAGCACGGCAACGAAGACAAAATGACTACTGTTGCTGTTGCCGATACTGCTACACAGCTTATCATGAACAGTGACTTCACGTATAAGGAAGTTATGCACCTGACTCTCGGAGGAGGTCAGATCTCCGAATCATTCGGTACATGGGCGATAAACGGTTACGAGATCACATTGAAGACCGAATCAGACGGCATAAAGCATGAGTTCACCCACACCTACATCGACGGCGAACTGGTCCATGAGACTAACGGCACCAAGGACTACTACACCAAGGAGCTGTCCAAATTCCCGTATGCAACAGAAAAAGACAGACTGATCGGCACATGGACCGAGGCAGAGGCTAAGCTCTCCGTGTCCGATGACCCGATGGTGTTCAGATTCAATGATGACGGTACGGGCTCGTACAGCTGGAAGAACGACCCCAGCGGCTTCACCGTCAACGTTCTGTGGCATACGGAGGACGATGTCCTCTATATGGACGAGCAGGTCGAGGACGGCGGAACTATCACATACAAGTTCAGCTTCAATGACGGCGCTCTCGTGCTCACCGAAACAGGCGAGAGAGCTATGACCTCCGAGCTCAGCAGGGAGGAAGAGGCTCCCGCGCTCGGAGATGTCGACGGCGACGGCAGTATCAGCGCTAAGGACGCTTCGGCGGTGCTCGTCGAGTACTCCAAGCTCTCCACGGGCGGTGAAGCATCGCTCACAGAGGCGCAGAAGTCGGCTGCCGACATAAACAAGGACGGCAAGACCGACGCGAAGGACGCTTCGCTCATTCTCTCGTACTATTCGTACCTCTCAACAGGCGGTGAGGATAGCCTCGAGAAATTCCTCGCAAATTAAATACTATGCAAATAGCCATAAAGGAGCTTACCGCTTCTTTATGGCTATTTTAGTGAAGAACGAATAGTGAATAGTGAATAGAATAGGTGTGTCCTTCGGACACAAATCTTATATTTTTCACCGCAAACTGCGAATACTTCTCCCGCGCACTGCGGCTTTTTTTATATAAGTGTTGCTTTTTCTGCGAAAATGAAGTATAATATTACCATATCTACGGAAATGAGGCGGTAATATGCTGAAAAGGATAATCGCGCTCGCAGCGGCTCTGTCGCTGGGAGCAGCGCTCACGGGCTGCGGCGCTAAGAGCGGCTCGGGCTCCGCTGAGAAAAAGGCGGAGACCAAAATGCGCGACATTTCAACAACGGAGGTGGTCGACGAAATGGGTATCGGTATCAACCTCGGAAACACCTTCGAGGCGTGCGGCGACTGGATAGACGACTCGAGCGTCACCAACTACGAGAAGGCGTGGGGCAGTCCCGAGATAACCCCCGAGATAATCAAGGGCTATGCGGACGCGGGCTTCGGCGTGCTGCGCGTGCCTGTGGCTTGGTCGAATATGATGGACCTCGACACCTTCGAGATATCGCAGGAGTACATCGACCGCGTGAAGGAGGTCGTCGGCTGGGCTCTCGACGACGATATGTACGTCATTATGAATATCCACTGGGACAGCGGCTGGTGGGAGGGCTTCCCGACCGCCAAGGAGCGCTGCATGACGCGCTATACCCGCATATGGGAGCAGCTCTGCGACAACTTCGGCGACTTCGGCGACAAGCTGATGTTCGAGTCGCTCAACGAGGAGGGCGGCTGGTCGAGCCTGTGGGACCGCTACGGACAGGATACCACGGGCAAGGCTGATTCATATGCCCTGCTCAACGAGATAAATCAGAAATTCGTGGACATCGTGCGCGGCTCGGGCGGCAATAACGCCGAGCGCCACCTGCTAATCGCGGGCTACTGCACCGACATCGACCTCACCTGCGACGAGCTCTTCAAAATGCCCGACGACCCCGCAGGACGCTGTGCCGTGTCAGTGCACTACTACACGCCCTCGACCTTCTGCCTCCTCGAGAGCGACGCTTCATGGGGCAAGGCGAAGACCGCGTGGGGCTCGCCGCGCGACTACAACGAGCTCGAGCAGTACATGGATAAGCTCAAGGAGCACTTCGCCGACAACGGCGTGCCCGTCATAATCGGCGAATACGGCGCTGTTGCGACCAAGAACAAGACTCCCGAGCAGGTGCGCAATTACAATATCGCCGTCTGCGAGGCTGCCTGCGAGCGCGGGCTCTGCCCCGTGCTGTGGGACATAACCGATGTATTCTATGACCGCACCGCCTGCCAGTTCAAGGATGCGGATATGCTCGCGGGAATGCTCGCGGCGAAGAACTGAACACTGTAACAGAAAGGTATAAGGGTATGAGATCAGTGAAGAGATTTATTATTTGGGCTGTGCTCATGGTAGTGGTGACGTTCTGTGTGAACGCTGTCGGAACGGTCGTCGTGAAGGCTTTGCTCGCGGACACGCTCGCCGCCTCAATGACGGGGTACGCGGCAAAGGGCGAAAAAATGCTCCGCCCGACGCCGACTGAGCCCGACGGGAACAGCAAATCGAACGGACTCGCGGGGCTCGCAGTGCGCGAGCTGCTCGACAATACGCGCATACTGGACGGCACGAGCTTCCTCGCCGGCTTCTTATTTATGAACGATACCATCGACCAGTCCGTCATCATCTTCGACAAGGACGGTATGTCGCCGCTCTCGAAGGGCAGCTTTGCGAATGCCTACGCCGACAACGGCGAGAGTCTGCCGCAAATGAAGAACAGCGTCGGTCTCATCTCCGTAGACGAGTTCTGCAAAAATGACTGCGCGAAGGACGTGTTCGAGCTGCTGAAGAAAACTCCCGACGCCGTGGTCAAGGTCAATTCCTACAGCGACTTCGTAGTATCTCCCGCGTCGCTGACCGTGTATGACGCGGGCGGAAGCTCTGTCGGGACATTCGAGTGCAGCGCCTCGGGCAATATCGTCTCCGCCGATAACGTGTACGTCTACAACGGCAATACGGGCGCAGACGAATCCGATGACAGGCTCTGCTCGTTCCTGAAGGAAATGGAGACCGTTTACCTCGGCGAGAGGCACTCCGACCGCGTTGCGGAAAAGCTCGCGGATAAGGTCAGCTTCGGCAGCGATACCTCCTATAAGAAATCGCAGTTCGGCTTGGGTCACTATACCGTTAAGATGTATGAGGTCAGCGGAGACTACGCCATGGTGACGGTGATCGACATCGGCTTCGTCAAGAGTGTGCTGCTCTATGTCGCCATCGCAGCCGTGCCGATAACGCTCCTGACCTTCCTCCTCGGACGCAGAAAGAAAAACGATTACTAATCAAAAGAGTCGCTTGGCTAACCATTATGCCTATATAGCAGTAATACGGGGACTTATTGAGGGAAACTCTTTTGAAATAGGGTTCCTTCTCAAGCTCCTCTCCTAAGACTTCCAACTTAAATTTTTGCCCCATAGGGTGCTCCAAATAAGAAACTCGTGTGA
>JAUMVH010000012.1 GCA_030530245.1 Ruminococcus sp. | reverse complement strand
GCACCGAGTATCCCGAAGCAGAAATACTTGTGAACGTTTCATCGGGAACTCCTGCAATGAAGAGCGCGCTTCAGATACTTGCAGCAGCGACCGATCTGAATATCAAGCCGCTGCAGGTAAGCACTCCGAACGTGCGCTCAAACAATCCAAGGCCGTGCAACATTTCAGAGAAATGGGAAAGAAATCTTGATAAATCACCTGATTCTCCGAATCGCGTCGAGGTATCATCTAACAAGAACCTTCTGTTTGAGTTCAACAAGAAGCTGCTCATCAGCCTGATAAACAGCTATGACTATCACACAGCGGGTATGCTTGCAGACAAAATGAAGCCTTTCCTGTCATTGCAGTTCTGTGATATGCTGAATGCCATGATATTGCGGTATGACCTTAAAACGGATGAAGCAAGGAAGAGCTTTGCTGCGTGCGGTCACGGTGAACTCATAAAAGAAACCAACTTGGCAGCAGAGTATTATATGCTGCTTGATCTCAAAGTAAGGAAAAAGGAGTATACGGATTTCCTGCGCGCTTTTACTCCGCTCGTGCTCGAGGCGTTTTATGATATGGCGAAGAAGTCGCTCAATGTTGACCTTACAAAATACACAAAAAAAGAGAATAAGTATTACTGGGCTGAATACAAACTCAGCGGCTCGAAGCTCGACGGTAAATTCGGCCAGCAAATAAAATATCACTCAAAGCCTCGCCCAATGCAAGAAGGAAGCTTTCCTAAGAAATACGTCCTTTCGTGGCATATCTCAAATCTTGCGGAAAACCTGAGCCGTGATGAACAGCTTGTAGAAAGGACGATACAGATACGGAAATTCGAGGAAGATGTCAGGAACTTAGCTGCTCACACGATGACTGTCTTCACAGAAGCGGAGATAGTGAAAGAGACAGGAACGACTCCCGCAGATATGATGAAGGAGCTGCTTGATTATATCAAGACCTATACCACGATCCCTGTTAATGAAAGCTCACTGAGCGTATATGATGATATGAACAAGATACTCATAGAGCTTCTTGGATGAACAGAATGAATAATTGAATATTAACGAAAAAAGCCTTCAGCTTAACGAATGCGAGCGGCGAGTTTTCCTCTGCGCGGCTAACATATTCGGCGCCAGCGCCTCAGAGCAGCTCCGTCATACTGCACAAAGCGCTTGATATAAATTTATGCAACAATACGGTTTTCTATTGACCTGTTTATGTGTTATAATGTGTAAAAATCCCCTTCCTCCGCAAGGCTGCTGACAGCGGCGCGGAGGCAGCTACAAAGAGAGAATCAATAAAGGGAAGTGACCCGCAATGGCGAAACAAACTCAAAAAACAGGCATTATGAAAACAAGCATACTCGGAGCGGTGCTCATCGCGCTGATACTCATCTGCGGAACGCTGTGGACGGGACACAGCGCCAAGCGTGATACGGAATCGGCAGTGCGCTCGGTCAGCCTGCTGTACTTGGACGAGCTCGCAGGCAGACGTGAGCAGGTCGTGTCGCAGATGCTGAGCCGAAACGTCAGCAATATCCGCGTTGCGATAAGCCTGATGACCGACGAGGACCTGAGCGACGTCGAACATCTTATGGTGTATCAGGCGCGGATGAAGAAGCTCTATTCGCTGGAGAAATTCGCGTTTGTAGACACCAATGGTCTTATCTACACCTCGCTCGGCACGAAAACGGATATCGACCGCTACGCCTTCGACTATCAGACGCTGACGGATTCCGACATTTCAATAAAGGTCGAGGAGGGCGGCACAAAGAAGGTCGTCATCGCCGTGCCCGTGGACAGGCTCAACGTAGAGGGAAACACCCTCGTCTGCTGCTTTATGGAAATTGATATGTCCGTTATGCTGGAGGGAGTCTCCCTGCAATCGGACAACAACAACACAACCTTCTGCAACATCTACACCAAGGACGGCACCGCGCTGACCGACATGGTGCTCGGCGGTCACGCCAGCGAGGACAACCTCCTGACCGCGCTGGAGCACGCTTCATTCGAGGACTCCTATTCCTACGGCAAGGTGCAGCGGGACTTCGAGGAGCACGAGGGCGGTGTAGCCGCATTCACCTACGACGGCGTTCAGGAAACGCTCTCCTACGCGCCGATACGCGGAACGGACTGGATGCTGACCTATCTTATCCGCGAAACGGTCATAAGCGACAAGATAAGCACAGTCTCAAACGGTATCATCATGCGGAGCTTGGTGCAGACGCTGCTGACTGCCGCGATAATGTTCATATTGTTTATGCTGATGTTCGGTCAGACGAAGCGCGCTGCGAAGCTTGAGCTGGAGAAGGAGACCGCCGAGACCGAGAGCCGCGTCAAGCAGCAGGAGCTCGAACAGCGCATCGCCCTTCAGGAGCAGCTCATCGAGCAGGGACAGGCGCTCAGCGACGCGCTTACTGCGGCTGAGGAGGCGAGCAAGGCAAAGACGGTGTTCCTCTCCAATATGAGCCACGAGATACGCACGCCCATGAATGCTATCATCGGACTTGACAATATCGCACTCAGCGACCCCGAGCTCTCCCCGAAGACGAGGGAATACCTCGAAAAGATAGACGGCTCGGCGCAGCACCTGCTCGCGCTCATCAACGACATTCTCGATATGTCGCGTATCGAATCGGGCAGAATGGTACTGCGCAGCGAGGATTTCGCGCTCTCGAAGCTGCTCGAGCAGGTCAATACGATATTCAGCGGACAGTGCATGGAAAAGGGCTTGCAGTACAACTGCAAGATAAACGGCGAGATAGACGAGCACTATATCGGCGACGATATGAAGCTGCGTCAGATACTCATAAATATACTCGGCAACGCCGTAAAATTCACACCCAAGGGCGGCAGCGTCGAGCTTGCGGTCGAGCGCATCTCGCAGTTCAACAAGCAGACCGCGCTGCGCTTTACCATCACGGACACAGGTGTCGGTATCAGCAAGGAGTTCATGCCGCATTTGTTTGACACCTTCGCGCAGGAGGACTCCTCGATGACGAACAAGTACGGCAGCTCGGGACTGGGACTTGCGATAACGAAGAACATCGTAGAGATGATGAACGGCAACATCGAGGTGCAGAGCGAAAAGGGCAAGGGTACGACCTTTACCGTGACCGTCACGCTGACGGCTTCCGAGCACAGGGACATCGGTGACGGCGCGGCGGAGCTTCAGCCGCACGATATGAGCGTCCTCGTAATCGACGACGACCCCGTCGCCTGCGAGCACGCAAAGCTCGTCCTTGAGAAGACGGGCATTTCCTGCGAGACGGCACTTTCGGGCGAAAAGGCGATAGAGATGGTCAAGCTGCGCCGTGCGCGTCAGGAGCCGTACAACCTTATCCTTGTCGACCTGAAAATGCCAGATATGGACGGCGTGGAGACGACCCGTCGGATACGCTCCGTCGTGGGGCACGAGTCGGCGATAATCATCATTACGGCGTACAGGTGGGACGACGTTGTCGAGGACGCCGAAGCCGCAGGTGTCGACAGCTTCATCGCCAAGCCGCTGTTTGCCTCCAATGTCATTGAGGAATTCGGCAAGGCGCTCAAACGCAAGCGTATCTCCGCTCAGCAGAATGAGCACCGTGCAGAGCTGAAAGGTCGGCATATCCTGCTTGCGGAGGACGTGGAGATAAACGCGGAGATAATGAAAACGATACTGAAAATGCGCGAAATGGAGGTCGACCACGCGTGGGGCGGCAGGGAGGTCACGGAGATGTTCGCCGAAAAGCCCGCGGGGTACTACGATGCGATACTCATGGACATACGTATGCCCGAAATGGACGGTCTTGAGGCGACCTCGATAATACGTGCCATGGACCGCAGCGACGCAAAGACCGTCCCCATCATCGCCCTGACCGCGAACGCCTTCGACGAGGACGTGCAGCGCAGTCTGCAGGCGGGAATGAACGCCCACCTGACAAAGCCCGTTGAGGCGCCGCTGCTGTACGAGACCTTGGAAAATCTCATTCGCGACTGACCCTATACTCCCCTGTTCGGCGGGCATTGCCTGCTGTACGGGGGAGTTTTTTTGCGCCCGACCTTGCAATGCGGCGGAAGGTGTGCTATAATGTAATTGTAGTTTGTATATACTAACAATTATACAGCAATTCAGGAGGAAAGAAAATGGAACTGAAATTAGGCGATGTACAGACCACCGCGCTCATTCCGCTCGCAGTCAAGGCGAGCGAGACTATGCGAAAAAAACCGCGTATCAAGGACCCGAAGGCGGTGGAGATAATACGCACGCTGAACATTGACACGAAGCAGTACGACAAATTCATGTCCCACGAAGGAGTCGTAGCGCGGACTATCATGCTCGACCGCCAGCTGAAGGCTATCATTCGCAAGGCTCCCGACACCGTGGTCGTGAACGTGGGAGCAGGCTTCGACGACCGCTTCCGCAGAATGGATAACGGCAAAATATCATGGTTCGACCTCGACCTTCCAGACGCCATTGCCGCTCGGAGGAAGGCATTCCCCGAGCGCGAGCGCGTCACGATGATAGCGGGGAATGCGCTGGAGGAGAGCTGGTGCGCACAGGTGAGCGAGGCGCTCGTCGGGAGAAGCTCGAAGCCCGTTTTCATCGCGGAGGGGCTGTTCATGTACCTGACTCTCGACGAGATAAGGACATTCCTCGAGATACTGAAGCGCAATTTCCCGAACGGCGGCACGCTCATCGCGGAGCAGAACGGCAAGTTCATGCAGAAAAACGAAAAGCACCACGACACGGTCAAAAACACCAACGCGCATTTCAGGTCGGGAACGGATTCCGCGCAGGAGATAGCCGACCTGACAGACGGTATCCGCCTGACAGAGGAGCACAGCTTCAACGAGGAAATGCGGAAATACAGCCTCCGCGCGAAGCTGTTCGCGCTTCTTCTGCCGAAGATGAACGACCGCTGGGCGACCTTCACGTGGTGACGTACCCGCAGTATCGGCTCGACCGTTGCTATGTACGATTTGAACACAAAACGCGGAAACAGCTGCACGCTATTTGTTTGTATCTACAAACATTTACTGCTCAAATTGACATCGGCTGACGGCGGTGCTATAATATTTCTATTAGTTAATTCTAACGAGAATGAATCCTTATAGCAGGCTCCTTTCAGTTTTCGGGATAGGTGCGAATATCCTGCATACACGAGCCTGCACCGTCAATAATGTAAGAGGCTGCGGCGCAAGCACCCGAAAAGCCTCGGCTAACATTAAATATATCGAACAGGAGAAGACTATGGACTATTTGGAAATCGAAAAAGTTGTGGGACGCGAGATACTCGACTCCCGCGGAAACCCTACCGTTGAGGCTGAGATAACCCTCGCCGACGGAACTGTTGCAAGAGGCACTGCCCCGAGCGGCGCGTCTACGGGCGAATTCGAGGCTCTCGAGCTTCGCGACGGCGGCGAGCGCTACCTCGGAAAGGGCGTATCGAAGGCGGTCGAGAACATCAACACCGTCATTGCCGAGACCATCACGGGCATGGACGCCTCCGACATCTACGCTATCGACGCGGCGATGATAAAGGCTGACGGCACGAAGGACAAGTCGAAGCTCGGCGCGAATGCTATCCTCGCGGTATCCATCGCGACTGCAAGAGCAGCGGCGACCTCGCTCGATATCCCGCTTTACCGCTTCCTTGGCGGCATTCAGGGCACAAAGCTGCCCGTGCCGATGATGAATATCCTCAATGGCGGAGCTCACGCTGACAGCGCCGTTGACACGCAGGAATTCATGATAATGCCCGTCGGAGCTCCCACCTTCAAGGAGGCACTGCGCTGGTGTGCAGAGGTCTTCCACACGCTGAAGAAGCTCATCAAGGACATGGGCGACGTCACCGCAGTCGGCGACGAGGGCGGCTTTGCACCAAACAAGCTCACCTCCGACGAAGAGGCTATCGAGAAGATACTCGAGGCTGTCAAGGTGGCAGGCTTCGAGCCCGGCAAGGACTTCATGATAGCTATGGACGCGGCTTCCTCCGAGTGGAAGAGCGAAAAGGGCAAGGGCTTCTACAAGCAGCCCAAGAGCGGCAGGGAGTTCACCTCCGACGAGCTCATCGCTCACTGGGAAGCGCTCGTTGACAAGTACCCGATAATCTCCATCGAGGACGGTCTCGACGAGGAGGACTGGGACGGCTGGGTAAAGATGACTCAGAAGATAGGTCACAAGGTACAGCTCGTCGGCGACGACCTCTTCGTTACGAACACGGAGCGTCTCGCGAAGGGCATCTCCCTCGGCGCAGGCAACTCTATACTCATCAAGCTCAATCAGATAGGCTCGGTATCCGAGACCCTCGAGGCTATAAAGATGGCTCACAAGGCCGGATATACAGCCATTTCGTCGCACCGCTCGGGTGAGACTGCCGACACCACGATAGCCGACCTCGCGGTCGCTCTCAACACCTGCCAGATAAAGACAGGCGCGCCCTCGCGCTCGGAGCGTGTGGCTAAGTACAACCAGCTTCTCCGCATTGAGGAGCAGCTCGGCGCATCCGCCTGCTATCCTCAGATGGGAGCATTCAATATCAAAAAGTAGTTTTCATGATTAAGGCACCACCGCCTTAACTCTCCTTTCAGAGAACCTGTCCGGGTACAATATTCGGACAGGTTCAAATTTATGAAGTGACAAGTGAGTGCAGAGCAATGGACGAATATCAATTATTTCCCGATATATGGCTGATTTGCGGAGCTCGTATCCCCCTTCCTCCGCAGGGAGCGTCAGTGGCGGTCACGTACTGCCACAGCGGCACAGCGGAGTACGAAGCAGGCGGTAGCTACTTTTATCTCACGGGCGGAGAATACATAGTTCACAGCGTGAGCGCGGGGACCTCCTACAGCGCACAGGTGTCGGCAAACTACAGCGGACTGACGCTTTTTGTGTCTGACAAAGCCGCGGCGAGGACTGCCGCCGAGCTCATCTGCGACACCGCCAAGCTTGTGGAAAAGGTGCGGCAGAAAGGGCACTGTATCGCGCAGGCGGAGGGCGAGCTCCTGCGGTCGTTCAGCGAGACGCTCGCCCACCATGAAAAGGGCGGCGAGACGTGGCTCAGAGTCAGAGCGATAGAGCTGCTGATGCTCATCTCGGGCGAGGTCGGGCTCGCTCCCGCCGAGCGCGCCGAGACGATAACAGCGATAGGCAGCTTTATCTGCAAAAATATCAGCACTCACGTCACGATACCGCGGCTCTCCGAGCTTTTCGGGCTGAACCCGACCACGCTCAAAAACGAGTTCAAGCGCACCTTCGGCTGCACGGTCTACGCCTATGCCCGCAGCAGGAAGATGTTCCTCGCGGCGGAGCTTCTCAGGGAGACCGACAGAAAAATAATCGACATTGCCGTGGACGTCGGCTACTGCAACGCGAGCAAATTCGCGGGTGCTTTCAGCAAGGTCATCGGCGTGAACCCGAGGGAGTACCGCGAGCGTTTCCGAACGGAGCATTTCAGGTCTGCCCGCAGCAAAAGCGACGATATATCTGCAATAACCGCTTATTAGCACCGTATACCCACAATTTCCGTACGGAGCAGAAACCGCATAATAAATATAGTATCATAATATCAGCGAAGCTCGACTTTTGATTATTTTTATGAGGTGATAATATGATAAAGATGAAAGATATCCCGTGGAAGCACATCGGACTTTTCGCGGGCGGAGTTCTGTTCGGCACGGCAGGTATACGTATCCTCTCGAGCAAGGACGCGAAAAAGTGCTACACTCAGGCGACTGCGGCTGTGCTCCGTGCGAAGTCGGACGTTATGGCGACCGCGACAAAGGTGCGCGAGAACTGCGACGATATCCTCGCTGACGCAAAGGAGATAAACGAGCAGAGAGCTCTCGCCGAGGAAGCCGCCGAGATAGCGGACAAGTGCGAAGAGATAGCCGACGCAAGCGAAGAATAATCAACGAGACAGACCGCTTTGACGGTCTGTTTTTGTAGGAGGATAACGAATGAAATGCAAGATACTCCATGAAACGAAGGGACGTATGCGCGTGCGCTTCTGCATGAAGCGCATGACCCTGAAACAGGCTGATATCGCGGAATATGCGCTCTCTGCCGCCGCGGGAGTCACGAGAGTGCAGGTATTCGACCGCACCTGCGACGCAGTCATCGCGTACAGCTGCGACAGGGCGGAGATAATCCGCACACTCGCGCAGTTCTCGTTCACGGACGAGAAAAACGCGGCGCTCGTTCCCGAGAAAACAGGGCGCGAGCTCAACCGTTACTACGAGGACAAGCTCGCGGGGATAGTGCTGAAGAGGTTCGTGAACAAGCTCATCATACCGCAGCCGATCAGGCGTATCATAGCCGTTTTCAAGGCGATGAAGTACATATGGCGCGGGATAAAATGTCTGCTTGAGGGCAAACTCGAAGTGGCAGTCCTCGACGCTACCGCCATCGGAGTCTCGCTCCTGCGCGGCGATTTTGACACCGCGGGCTCGGTGATGTTCCTGCTGAACGTCGGCGACATTCTCGACGAGTGGACGCACAGAAAATCCATCGACGACCTCGCGCGGACGATGTCCCTCGGCGTAGAGCAGGTGTGGACGAAGACCGCCGACGGTCAGGAGCTGCTCATGCCCGTCAGCGAGGTTCGCAAAGGCGATACCGTCATCGTGAGGACGGGCTCGATGATACCGCTCGACGGCAAGGTCATCTCGGGCGACGCGATGGTGAATCAGGCGTCGATGACGGGCGAGTCCGTGCCCGTCCACAAGAGCGAGGGAGCCTACGTCTACGCGGGCACAGTCGTCGAGGACGGCGAGTGCACCATCGTAGTCGAGAACACCGCAGGCGGCGGGCGCTACGACCGCATCGTGAAGATGATAGAGGAGTCGGAAAAGCTCAAATCCGCCGCCGAGGACAAGGCCTCCCACCTCGCGGACAAGCTCGTCCCGTGGAGCCTCGGCGGGACGCTGCTGACGTGGCTCCTCACGCGCAACGTCACGAAGGCGCTGTCGATACTCATGGTGGACTTCTCGTGCGCGCTCAAGCTCGCCATGCCCATATCGGTGCTGTCGGCTATGCGCGATTGCAGCCGTGCAGGGATAACAGTCAAGGGCGGGCGCTTCCTCGAAGCGGTCGCGGAGGCTGACACGATAGTTTTCGACAAGACGGGAACTCTCACACATTCGAGCCCGAGAGTCTCGCAGGTGATAACCTTCGGCGGACGCGATGAAGCCGAAATGCTGCGGCTCGCGGCTTGCCTCGAAGAGCACTACCCGCACTCGATAGCCAACGCGGTAGTGGCTGCGGCGGCAGAGCGCGGACTCGAGCACGAGGAATTCCATTCGAAGGTGGAGTACGTCGTCGCGCACGGCATATCGAGCATGGTCGAAGGCGAGCGCGTCCTCATCGGGAGCCACCACTTCATCATCGAGGACGAGGGCTGCACTCCGCCCGACGAGCGCATTTTCAGGCACCTGCCGAAGGAGTATTCGCACCTGTACCTCGCGATAGGCGGCGAGGTCGCGGCGGTCATCTGCATCGAGGACCCGCTCCGCGAGGAAGCCGCTGACGTCGTACGGAAGCTCCACGAATGCGGCATATCGCGCGTGATAATGATGACGGGCGACAACGAGCGCACGGCAAAGGCAGTCGCGGGGAAGGTCGGCGTGGACGAATACCGCGCGGAGGTGCTCCCCGAGGACAAAGCGGCGTTCATACGCGCCGAGCACGCGGCGGGGCGCAAGGTCGTGATGATAGGCGACGGCGTGAACGACTCCCCTGCCCTCAGCGAAGCCGACGCGGGCATAGCGATAAGCACGGGAGCGGCTATAGCGCGTGAAATAGCGGATATCACGATATCCGCGGACGACCTCTACGCGCTCGTCGAGCTGAAGCAGCTCAGCAATGCGCTGATGTCGCGTATCGGCTGGAACTTCCGCACGATAATCGGCTTCAACGGCGGACTCATCGCACTCGGAGTTCTCGGAGTGCTCCCGCCCGCGACGTCTGCGCTGCTCCACAACGCCTCCACACTCGCGATAGGACTGCGCAGCATGACGGAACTGAAAACAGGTCAGACCAATGGTCAAAGCTGACGCCTCGCGGGGACCTGCTGGGGAAAAACCTTTCTGAAGAAAGGTTCTTTCCACAGTAGGTCCCCGTAATACTGCCATATGGGCATAACAGTCAGGGCTGCTCCTCGCAGTATTCGTCGAACGTCATATTGCTGTCATTCGCCGACCGGAACGAGTAATACCCGAGAATGAGCGAAGCGTCGACGGCGTCGGACTTGCCGTCGCGGTTGACGTCGCCGAGCAGTATCTCGTCCTCGGGCACGTCCCTGCCCGCTGACAGCTTTATATAGTTGGCGAGGACGAGCGAGGCGTCCTTCGCGTCCACCGAGCCGTCGCCGTTGAGGTCGCCCGCGGACCTCTCCGCGCCTGTGGACACCTCCGCGGGAGAGCCGCCATCACCGCGCCCACCTATGAAGCTGACCGCTGCAAACGCAGCCGCCCCGAGCAATATCACCGCGGCGACTGCCGCCAGTACAATGAGCAGCAGACGCTTGCCGCCTGCTGAATTTTCGGGCTGTCTGCGCTCGTCGGGAACATAGAGAACGAAGCTGCTGTTCTGACTGCTGTCGATGCTGTACTTTTTGTGGAACCTCTCGTCCGAGAAAGAATCAGGCAGCCTGCATATCCTCGTGACATTGCCGTACGCTTTCAGGTCGTCCGCACCGAGCGGCTTCCTGACGAACAGCATTTTCACGAGCTCCTTGCTGCCGAGGCTGTCGAGCGTGATACCGTTAAAAACGTAGATATTCCCGTCCTTGTTGGGCTCGGGCTCTTTTGTTATCCTGTACGAATCGCCGCCATGCCTGATAATGCTGCTCATCTGCTTCACCTCCGCTCCGAAAGCACGGTCATATCCCGCACTGCTTCTTACTTGGATTATAGCATACAATTGCTGAAAAAGTCAATCGTCTGCGATATCCTCTCGCTTGTCAATTTTAACAAAAAAGCCAAAATCTATTGCATTTTTCTACAAAGTGTGCTATACTGCTGCTAAGTATACGTGTATCAACAGAATCGAGATGACATTATGGACTACACCATCAGTATCACCAACAAGTGCAACCTCAGATGCAGCTACTGCTACGAGAGGCACCTTAACACGGAATACGGCAATATAACCGACGAGACAAGAGAGCGCATAGCGGACTTCATAAACAGCCGCGGCGACGCAGACACGGTCTACCTTTTCGGCGGCGAGCCGCTGCTGTACAAGGACACCGTCAGGTACTACTGCGAGAACGTGAAGTGCACGCGCTTCGTCATCACGACGAACGGGACGCTGCTTGATGAGGACTTCGTAAGGTGGTGCACGGACAGAAAAAACATCATCATCAATATGTCCCACGACGGCAAAAAATGTACCGAGCGCGGAGCCGACACCGCCCTGCTCGACGCGAATCTGAAGATACTGCTGAAATACCAGCCACGAGCGCTCGTGCAGCTCGTCTACACGGAGCAGACTCTCCCCGACCTCTGCGACAACATCATGTACCTGAAAGGGCTCGGAGCGAAAAAGGTGTCGGCGGTGATGGACTCCTTCCTCGTCCCGACCGACCTCGACAGCTTCGGCGATATACTGCGTGAGCAGTGGCGGAGGATAGCGGAGATACAGGACCTGTTCGTGTTCGAGCTCGAATCGAAGAAGAACAGTATCATGAAGAAAAAGCACCCTCTCTGCGAGATATGCAAGAGGAAAATATTCATCAACTGGGACGGCAGCTTCTACCCGTGCGTGCAGTTCCAGAACCTCGCGGAATACCGCTGCGGCGATATCTTCACGGGGATACAGGCTGAACAGACGCGGGCGGCTCACCCCGACTACCCGAAAATGTCGTCGAGGTGCGACGGCTGCGAGATAGCGGAATACTGCCGCAACTCCTGCGCGTGCAGGAAAATGGCAACGACAGGCACGCTGAGAGACATTTCGGACGCCGCCTGCATGGAGGAACAGGTGCAGATACTTACTGCGCTTGAAATATTATCAAAGAAAAACGGAGGTACGACATCATGAGAAAATTCACTAAAGAGATAGCCGCACTATTAGCAACCGCTGCAGTCGGCGCTTCCGCGGGAGCTGCTACCGCTTCCTCGGCGGAGGAGGTACAGACAGCAGGCGTAATGCAGGCTCCCGATTCATTGACAGAGCCCGAATACCCGTATGAGGACACCCCCACAGAGGGCACATACATGGAAACGACCACTACCACTACTGCACTGTATGAGACGCCCACCGAGGGCACCTATGTCGGCACTGAGGACCTGTATGACACTCCCCTCGAAGGCGAGATGATCGAGACGACCTGCGATGACGAGGAAACCTACTGGGCGGGCGTCGATATACCCGAAACAACGACCACGAACACCGAGGATACGTGGTTTGCAGGCGGTACCATTCCCTACACAACGACCACGACCGCCACAGACGACGAAACATGGTTCGCGGGCGGCTTAATGGCTATCAGCTACGGCGACGCCAACGCCGACGGCAAGCTCTCCGTTGCGGACTCCGTCAGCATACTGCAATACATCGGCAACAATGACAAGTACGCTCTCACCGAGGAACAGCGTGATAACGCGGACTGCTATAATCCCGGAGACGGGCTCACATCTATGGACGCGCTGACTATCCAGCGTGTCGACGCGGGCATCCTCAGCGAGGCTGACCTCCCCGTATATCCCGAATCCGACAACTGACAAATACGAAAAAGCCATAGAGAACATTCTCTATGGCTTTTTTTGTAGGGGACGGCGTCCTCGACGTCCCGCCCAATACACGCACTGGGAAGCTCAAGCAAAAAGATGAATGAAACGTAAATAATCCTTTCGCGCGGTTGCGGCTGATGAAAAAATGTGGTATAATACAGTAAACACCCCATTTTTTATAAAACGGATGTGATAGAATTATGACGATATCAGGCTATTTGTCGGAGCACTGGGGACTGCTGGTCGTCTTGGCGGGCATGGCGATACTGCTTTTTTCGGACAAGCAGCTCGACAGGCGAATGACCTCTCAGATACTGATAACCAACATTATGCAGTTCCTCTACTCCATCACCTGCTATATGGAGACCTATCTCGGCAATCAGGAGGAGTTCACTATACTCCGCTCGATACTCAGCGCAGCGAACTACAGCCTTATCGGCTTCGTACTCGTGAGCATAATAATGATAATGTTCCCGAATCAGAAGAAGATGCTGTACATACCCGCGGTAGTAAACGCCGTGCTGAGCTTCATCTCGATACCGACGGGGATAGTCTTCTACTTTACGGAGGATAACCACTTCCAGCGCGGACCGCTCGGGCTGCTGTCTTACTTCATCAACGGGCTGTACCTCCTGTACCTGCTCATCTGCCTGTTCAGGCAGCAGAAGTACGAGCGCGAGGACTATCTTGTGCTGCTGTTCGTGGTGCTGACCTCGATAATGTGTATGATAATGCCGCTCAAGCTGCAAAGCTTCTCCGACCATTGGTTCAACATCACCATTGCGACGGACGTGCTCATCTACTACGTATTCCTGCTTCAGCAGTTCACGAAGCGCGACTCGCTGACGAGGCTGCTTAACCGACAGAGCTACTACTCCGACTCGCAGAAATACCTCAGCAGCATAACGTCGGTCGTGGCGATAGACATGGACGGCTTGAAGGAGATAAACGACAACGAGGGACACCTCGCGGGAGACAAGGCGCTGAAGACGCTCGCCGACTGCTTCGGCAGGGCAGCACAGCGCGGACACCGCGTTTACCGTATCGGCGGCGACGAATACGTTATCCTGTGTATCGGCTCATCGGAGTCGGACGTGCAGGCGCTTATAAAGCGGATACGGGACGAGGTCGCGAAGACGGCGTACACGTGCTCGGTGGGCTACGCGATGAACACGGACAAGAGCACGATAGACGCGCTCTACAACCGCGCAGACGAAATGCTGTATGAAGAAAAGCAGCAATTCTACGAGCGCACAGGCAAGCTCCGCCGCAGACACTAAGCGAAAAAGCCATAGCAATAACCATTATGCTTATATGGCAGTATTATGGGAACCTACTGGGGAAAAACCTTTCTGAAGAAAGGTTCTTTCCCCAGACCCCTTTTCCAAAGACTTTTAGCCCAAATTTTTGCCCCATAGGGTACTCCCGATAGAACAGCAAAGCGCAGGTTCTTTCGTTTTTGGAGTACCCTATGGGGCAAAAATTTTAGTTGGAAGTTTTAGGAAGAGGTTGGAGAAGGACCCTTTTTCAAAATGGTCTCCCTCAATAAGTCCTCGTACTACTTCTATATAAGCATAACGGTTATTTGCTATGGCTTTCTTCTTGTAGGGGACGCCGCCCTCGGCGTCCCGCCATTATACCGACAATCCACGGTTTTCGACAGTAGGGGCGCATTCAAGGTTGCTTCCCTTAGCGGAAAAAGCGGGCTACCGTGCCGTGAACTAACGGTTCATACATGGTAGCTGCGAACCCGCCGGAGGGGGCTCCCCTCCGTGCGCCCGTCTGACGTTTTGGAATTATATCGCGGGCGAGCGGAACTCGCCCCTACGATTCGATTCATATACGTCCGCGGAACGCGGACACTATCAATTCCGAATTCATTTTCCCGTTTCTCTCTTTATCCTGAAATCAACGGAGCGCTTGAGGTACTCGAGGTACTCCTCGTCGCGGCACATCGCTTTGCCGATATCGTCCGAGAGCTTGGCGACGGGTCTGCCGTTGACGTACTGGAGCTTGATAACGATATTGAGCGCAGTCTCCTCGGTGTCGTTTGAGCAGAAGGTGCCGATGCCGAACGAGACCTTGGACTTGCCGCAGAAATACTCGTGGAGCTTCTGTGCCCTGTCGAAGTCGAGGCTGTCGCTGAACAGCAGGAGCTTGGTCTTGGGGTCGACGCCGTAGCTCTTGTAGTGCGCGATAATTTTCTCTCCCCACGCATAGGGGTCGCCGCTGTCGTGGCGCACGCCCGTGTAGTTGTTGACCATCGAGCGGTTGAAATCGAGGAGGAAGAGGTCGGTGGTGACGGTATCGGTGAGCGCCGTACCGTTGTCGCCGTCGTACTCGTCGTACCAGTCCTTCATGGCGTAGTGGTTGGTATAGGCGAGCGGGATGGAGTCGATACCCTGATACATCTGCACGAACTCATGCGCGTACGTACCGATGGGCGTGACGTTGTACTTCATCGCGAGGTATACGTTTGACGTACCGACGCACTTGTCGGTCTCGGTGACGAGGCGGCGCACGACGACGTCCTCCCACTCGCGCGAGAGCCTTCTGCGGCAGCCGAACTCCGCGAATTTGAAAGTATACGTGCCGTCGTTCAGAGCCTTTATCTTGGCGTCGAGGCGCTCCTCGGCGGACTTCCTGAGCCTGTCGTAGTCGAACTTCATACGGAAGTAGACCTCGTTGACTATCTCGAGGAGGTATATCTCGAACTGCATCGCGGAGAAGAGCGGACCGTCGACAACGATTTGCAGCTGACCGTCCGCGTCGAGCTGGGCGGTGACGTAGTCGCGGATAGGTCTCCACAACCGCAGGAACTCGACGTAATCGTCCTTGATGAAGCGAATGGAGCGGAGGTAATCGAGCTCCTCTTTTTTGAAGCTGAGCGAGCAGAGGTGGTCGATCTGCTCGTTTATTTCCTGCACCATTTCGGGGGTGAAGGTGACGTCCTTATTGCGGCACTTGAAGAAGTACTGACCGCAGAGGTCGGTATGCTTGTGGAAGATGACCTGGTCCATGTTGAACTTGTAGAGGTCGGTGTCGAGGAGTGAAACGACGATAGGTTGGAGCTTCATAGCGGCGATTCCTTTCTGTCGGAGAATATATATTATATGTATTATACCGTAAAACCGCGGCTTTGTCAACAAACGCCAAGGGCTCTGCCCTTGGAACCCGTCGGTGCTCTGCCCCGAACCCCGCAAGGGCTCTGCCCTTGACCCGCTGGGGCGCCGCCCCAGACCCCGCAGGGGAACGCAGTTCCCCTGACCCCGTAATCGCGCCGCCGCTCGCAAGCTCGCTCACTTTGCACAGACGACGAGTCTGTACCCGCGACTGTTACTAAAACTATGCCTTTTCACTTCCTATGAGAGCCGTCGAAGGACGGCTTTTGTTCTTTCCCCCTGACCGAGGTTTCCCCCTCGCCCTTCGGTGGCGCAACGCACAAACTCGCCTCATTCATAATTTGCTATAAATCTTTAGTCTTACGCCCGCCAAAGAGGAACACCTTCGGGACAAGGAGGGAGGGGAAAAGAAAACTGGCACAAAAATCGACATTCCCCTCCCAACGGTCGCCCGTCCCCTCTGTCGCTTCGCGACATCTCCCCACACTGTGGGGAGTCACCCTCCTTTTCCCTACGGTTTTCCTCTCTGGACTCTCTTTTCCCTCTCCCTTATCCTCCCTCCCTTTGTCGATTTTTGACCCTTCTTCGCCGTCCTTCGACGGCTGGCTTTGCAATATTGGACGGCACGAAAAAATATCCTCTCCGCGCCTCTTGACAACCCCACCGAAAAGGTGTATACTGTATTTATAACTAAACGCGTTTAATTAAGGAGGCGGCACGATGAAAAGAGACATCGAAGCCACGCGGACGGCTCTGCTGAGGGCGGCGAAGGAGCTGATGACGAGCTGCGGCGACGTCGACGCGGTGACATCGCGGGCGATAACGTCGCGGGCGGGAGTCAACCTCGCGATGATAAACTACTGCTTCGGCTCGCGTGAGGAGCTGCTGTACGAGGTATTCAGGCAGCTCCTGAGCGACGCACAGCGCGCCGACCCCGAGCTCGCGGGGCTGCTGAGCGCGGATATGAGCGCACGCGAGCGCATAACGCTGATACACTGCCGCATGATGAAGCTGATGATAGCGAATTTCGGCTATGCGAAGGCAGTCACGCGCTTCATACTCCTCAACCGTTCGCCCGAAGCGGGGCTGGAGGTGCTCCCCATGGTGGAGGAGCACTTCGCGGGGAGGAAGACCGCGGACGAGTGCAGGCTCATCGCGTACGAGCTGACGAGTCTGCACGAGCTCGCGGTGCTGCGCCACGCGGAGCTGAAGAGCCTGTGCGGCATAGACCTCACCGACGACGCGGAGCTCGAGCGCTACGTGCGGGAGTCGGTGGAAAGATACCTTGACTGAGGGGGAACAGATATGGACAAGAAAACGGCACTCATCGTAATAGATATGCAGAACGACTACCTCTGGGAGAAGCGGAAGAGCCGCTTCTCCTACGACACGCCGCAGCTGACGGCAGCGGTCAACGGGCTGATACACCGCTACGCCGCCGAGGGCAGCGACGTGATATATATCCGCCACATCATACAGAACCTGCCGACGAACCGCCTGCTTTTCGGCTATTCCATCGCTGGGACGGAGGGCGCGGAGCTCTACGGCGGGCTCGATATCGTCACGGAGCACTGCTACGACAAGCTCTTCGGCGACGCGCTGACGAACAAAGAGCTTCTCGCGCTGATACGCGAGCGCGGCTACACGGAGCTGCACCTGTGCGGGCTTGACGAGTGCGGTTGCGTGACAGCGACGGCGCTCGGAGCGGCGAAGCGCGGCATCACGGCGAAGGTCGTGCGAGCGGGAACGGCGACCGTCTTTCCCGAGAAGAAGGTCGCGAAGGCACGCAAAAAGCTCGCGGAAGCCGCTGTCGAGTTTATATGAACCGAGAGCCCTTATCTGATGGCACAAAAAATTTTTTCAAAAAATGTGTGACACTCTGCACCTTTGCCTTGAATGTTGTAGGTGAAAGCGCAAATCACGTGATTTATCTTTCGAGAGGAGGAAGCCTTCATGACGGGTACAGAATACAGCGCACGGCTCGGGAAATCGCCCGACAGCGCCTATGCTGCGCTGTTTGAGGACTACTGCGACTACGTCTACACCATCGTATACAACAAGCTCAGGAGCACAGCTGCGCGCGAGGACATCGAGGAATGCGTGAGTGACATCTTCGCCGACATTTTCCTCAACTACAGCGCGAACGGCAGCTTCGCGGGCGATATGAAGGGCTACATCGGCACTGTGGCAAAGCGCCGCGCGATAAACGCCTACCACAGGCTCACCGCGCGTGCGGGACATCTCTATGAGGCGGAGGACGACTATCTCGCGGGCGTGAGCTCGGAAGCCGATATCGAAGCCGATTCCGACGCCGAGGAGACGCGCACGATACTGCTCGACAAGATAGCAGAACTCGGCGAGCCCGATTCGACGATAATCCTCCAGAAGTTTTACTACGACCGCACCTCGAACGAGATAGCGGAGCTGCTGTCAATGAAAGCCTCGGCAGTCCGAATGCGCGCAGCAAGGGCGCTCGACAAGCTGAGGGAGTCGCTGTCAGCGGTCGGTATAACATTGTAAAGGAGATGCGTGACATGAAAGATAACCGTTTTGATATGCTTGAAAACGCAGGCGACAAGAACATCGAGCGCCTTTCCGCGCACAAGGTACTGACAGAAAAAGAGAAAGAGAGGATACTGAAAATGAGTATCGACAAGATGAACAAAAAGAATGAAAATAAAGAAAACGGCATACAGGTAAGCGGCGTTGAGCGCTACAGCAGACCCAAGTGGTACGGCTTTGCGGCGGCAGCGGCTTGCTTCGTCCTCGTGGGCAGCATTATCGGAACAGCGGTGTTCCTCGGCAGGAACGGTCAGACTCCCGATATCGACCCGCTCACGACTGCGACAACCACAACAGCGACAGGTACGGGCACAGGCACCGCAAAGACAACATCAGCAGCGACCACAACAGCCGCCGAGACCACGACCGAGTCAGCAGGTCCCGACATCGAGGACAAGACAGCCTTTGCAAAGAGTATGCTCGACGAACTTCGGCAATTCGACGCTGTTTCGAGCGGTGCAGGCGTAGATATCGACCATAGCACACAGGAAACAGTAGAGCGCGACGGCTACAGCGTCCTGTACAACCCGATAACCGACTCACGCTTCAAGAGCTTGGACGATGTAAAGGCATTCTTCTCCCGGTCGTTCACACAGTCCTTCCTCAGCGACCACAACTATCTGTGGGAGGGCGAGACTCCGATGTTCAGGGAGATAAACGGGCGTCTCTGCTTCATACAGGCAGGCAGAGGAGGCCGCTTCAACTTTATCGGCGAGCCCGAGCTGCTCGACATCACTGATGACAGCTGCCGCATAGTCTCCGAAAACGAGATAGCAGGCGGTTTCAGGGAAACGATAACCGTAAACTGCATAAAAGCAGACGGCACGTGGAAGATAGACAGCTACACGAGCGATGAGGGTATGGACGAGACTATCAACGCAGCCGACCTCACCGCCTTCCACCTTGACACGTACGGCGCCCTCGTATTCGACAAGCCCGTCGAGGAGCAGAATGAAGCCACACTCAAAGCAGCGGCAAAGTCTCTGTGGGAAAGCGCGGCAAGAGTAGCATGGTCCTGCAATCTGTATGAGACTGCATTAAACGATGGCGCAACACTGCCTGCCGACGTAGACGGCGAGCGCTTCATAGAAGTAAACAACATTATCTATGCCTTAGTAAAGGATGAAAACGTAAAAACTATCAGCGACGTGATAGCGGGCTATCACAGGCTGTTCAGCGACAAATACCCGTATGACGCCGCCATTGATGACTGCTACATCGAGCAGAACGGCAGGGTTTACTATAACGTGTATGCAGGGCAGCGCGGAGCTGACATCAGCTACTCCGATTCCGAGATAGCGAGCTGCGACGGCAGAGACGGCAATGAGATGCATTTCACCGTCCACGACAACTACGACGATACGCAGTTCGGCGGCGAAGCCTACACCGAAAACCACGAATTCACAATGGTACAGGGCGACGACGGCGTATGGCGCGTAGGCAAATACACGCTCCCGTACTAACGGCGGGATACAGCGTACAGCCGCTATCGGGGGAGCCCTTCTGAGGAAGGCTCTTCGGCTCTGTTCTAAAACTTCCAACTTAAGCTTTTGCCCCATAGGGTACTCCAAAAAACGAAAGAACCTGCGCTTTGCTGTTCTATCGGGAGTACCCTATGGGGCAGAAATTTGGGCTAAAAGTCTTTGGAAAGGGGTTCGGGGGAGAACCTTTCTTCAGAAAGGTTTCCCCCGACAGTAGCTACACGCCGTATTTCGTCTTTATGCGGTCGAGTTTTTCGCCGAAGGGCTTAGCGAGGAGGGCGAGGAAGAGGACGTTTGACGCGGCGTAGGAAACGGTATAGGGAATGGCAGTGAAGAGCGCGCCGAGGTAGAGCTTGAAGCTGAACCCCTCGGCGTACCACAGCACGGTCCATATGTCCATAGTGAAGGAGTAGGCAACGCCCGCGAGCGCTCCGTAGACGAGGAGCAGCCATTTTCGGTGCTTGAGCGGTTCCGCGATGATACCCGCGACGAGTCCCGTCATACCCCACGCGAGCATCTGAAACGCCGTCCACGGACCCTGCCCGAAGTAGAAATTCGAGAGCACGGCGGTCATTGCGCCGACGAGGAAGCCCGCCTCGCCTCCGAGGTAGAGGGCGGTGATAATAGTGAGGGCAGCGATGGGCTTGAGGAAGGGAATGAACCTTCCCGCGAAAGCGAGCGCGGTCATCACGGAGACTATCACGAGCCGCCGCGAGCCCGTGGTCTTGCGCTCGAAGCCCGCCGCAAACAGCAGCAGCGCCATCACGGCAATGGCGAGCGAGACGATGATATGCCGCTTTCTATCGAAGACGAGGGCGCCCGCGAGAGCCGTCGCGGGAACGGCAACGAACGGCACGATGACCCTTATCGCACTGCGGAGGTCGCGGTTTTTTATGACGATCATACCGCCGCCTCCTTTTTTCCGTTTATTCGGCAGAGCTCCGCCGCCTGCGCGACCGTGACCGCCCCGTCGTAGAAGCCGCGGGTCATGCGGCTGACGGCGGTGGTATAGAAGCTGCTGCACGAAAAGAACTCGCGCGGCGTCCCGACCGAGACGACCTGCCCGCCGAAGAACATCGCGCACCTGTCGGCGCACTCGGCAGCGAACTCGACGTCGTGCGTGACTATCACCGTCGTCACTCCCCGTGCCTTCAAACTGCGCAGTATCGCGGTCATATCGGATTTCGCGTTCGCGTCGAGCCCCTTTGTCGGCTCGTCGAGGAGGAGCAGCCTCGGCTTCGAGGCGAGCACCTTCGCGAGCGCGACAAGCTGCTGCTCGCCGCCCGAGAGGTCGTAGGGGTGCTTGTCCATGAGGTGGGAGATGTCATAGGGAAGCCCTGACACGTCCGCGCCGCACTCGTCGAGCTCCTCGCGCACGGTATTGCGCAGGAAGGTAGTCTGCACGTCCTGCGGCAGCAGCGCGAGGCATTCGCGGTAGAGCGAGCGGTTGCGGTACTCCCTGAGCTTCTTCCCGAAGACGCGGACGGAGCCCTTATACGGCTTGAGGAGCCCCGCCGCCGCGTTGAGGGTAGTCGTTTTGCCCGAGCCGTTGCCGCCGAGGATACAGAAGATCTCGCCCGCCCCGACGGTGAGGTCGAGCCCCTTGATGATATCGCGCGAGCCGCGGTCATAGCGGAACCACACGTCCTTCAACGCGAGCGCGGCCGTCTCGGGCACAGCGTAGCTCTCCGCGGGGAGCGTGCACGTGTCGCAGCGGTAGTTTTCCTCGATATAGCGACGTCCCGCGCGCACCGTGAGCGGGCAGCTCCCGCCCTTTTCGAGCTCGGTATAGAGCCGAGCCGCCGCAGGCATACCGCGCAGCACCTCGTCCCGTCCGCGGAGCTGCGTGATGACGATCTCGGGAGCGCCGTTCGCGACGAGCGAGCCGTCCTCCATGATGAGCAGCCTGTCGCATATCGGTACGACCTCTTCAAGGCGATGTTCAGCCATTATCATGGTCAGCGACATATCCTGATTCAGCCGTTTGAGCGCGGCGATGAAGTCGGAGGCGGCGATAGGGTCGAGCTGCGCGGTCGGCTCATCGAGGATGAGGATATCGGGCTGCATGACGAGCACCGCCGCGAGGTTGAGGAGCTGCTTCTGCCCGCCCGAGAGCTCGGAAACGTCCTTGTCGAACCACTCGCCGATACCGAAATAGCTCGCCATTTCGGCAGTTCTGCGGGCAATTTCGTCCCGCGGCACGCCGAGATTTTCGAGCCCGAACGCGAGCTCGTGCCACACCTTGTCGGTGACTATCTGCTGCTCGGGCTGCTGCATGACGAAGCCGATTTTCGCGGCGGAGTCGCGGTCTGCGAGATCTGACAGCTCCTGTCCGCAGAAGAGAATACGCCCGCTTCGCTCTCCGAGCGGCGTGAGCTCGCGCTTGAGCATACGCAGGAGCGTAGATTTACCGCTTCCCGTAGCACCGCAGAGCACCGCAAATTCGCCCTTTTCGAGCCTCAGAGAGACGTCCCTGACGGCGGGAGCGGTGCACTTCGGGTACGTGAACGTCAGATTTTCGACTGCAAGAATTTCCACCTCAGGGACACCTCCGTTTCAATGATAACAGGCAGGAGCACGAGCGCTCCGTAGGCGGCGGCTCCGCAGACGCCGAGTGCGCCCGTCACCGCGACGTCAATGCGCGGATAGAACGTGAACGCGAGCGAGCCCGTCGCGATAGCCGCGGCGACGACTCCCACGAGCGCGAGCACCGCGAGCGTGAACACCCCGTCAGCCGCCGTGAAGCGGAAGTGCCGCAGCTGCGACCGTCTGCCCGTACCGTAGCCGCGCGCGCTCATGCTGTCGGCGGTGATGATACCGTTTTCGAGCGCCCACGTCGAAATAATGGAAAAAACGCGCATACGTCCGCGCAGGTCGTCGATTATGTTGTCCTCGCTGTAGAGCCCCATCGCCTTCTGCGCGTCGCTGACCTGCCTTGCACGCCTCGCAAACATCGGCACCGCCCTCAGCGACATCGACAGCACGAGCGCGAGCTTCGGCGAGAGCGTCCCCGCGACGCAGAGAATGCGCTCGCTCGTCATAATTTGCGTGAACGAGCGGAACCAGTAGAGCACGCCGACTATCATCGCCGCCGAATTTACGCCGTAGAGCAGCGCCTCGAGCGTGACGGGGCGGTTGTTGACGACGAGCAGCACCGTCGCGCCGTTGTGGGAGATGAGCGGATTCGCGAGCGCGAGGACTGCGAACAGCAGCACAAAGAAAAGGTGCGATTTTCCGCGCTTTCCGCGGTTGCGGACGACGAAGAAGAGCACAGCTCCCGCGAGCGATATCGCCATGAGCAGCGGGTGTCCGCAGAACATCGCCACTCCGATGACGGCGAAGAACCATACAGTGACCGCGACTGGGTCAAATTCCGCAAAGCTTCTCATTCCTCGTACACCTCGTTAAGGTCGTGCCCGAGCTCGCAGGTATACAGCCACTCGATGACGTCGCCGTCCGAGAGGACGTAGTCGCCGCTGTTTCGGGAGGGCGAAATGCCGTTGACGTGGTAGACCCAGCCCGACAAATCGCCGAAATCGAACTCGTACAGGTAATTTATGCCCGCGACGTATATCATGCTCTTGGAGCCGCCGCGCGAGTCGACCTGTATGCCGTAGGTCTGCGCCGCGTCGGTGAGGACGTCATAGACGGTATCGCCCTCCTCGATGTCGAACTCGGTCACAGGCAGCACCACGCCGTCCGCGGGGATATACTCGCTGTCGGACTTGCCGACGACGGTATCGCAGCGGATCTCCATCGTCACGGTGCCGACGGCACTCAGCTTGCTCTCCGCGGAGCCGTAGTAATCCTTCGCGGAGCGTATATCGGTCACGAGGACGATGACGACTCCCGCCGCGACCGCCGCGCCTACGAAGATGAAGTTCTTGTAGCTGCGCTTGCCGAGCGCGAGCAGCAGCACTGACAGCAGCGCACCTGCTCCGATGATGGCGATGACAGCGACGGGCTTGTACCCGCCTCCCCTGCTGTTGTCGGTATCTGCCGAAATTTTGGCTTTTGTCGCTGCGGTGGAGATAACTGTAGTCGGTAACTCTGATGATGCAGAGATATGGGAAGTTGTGTCCGAAGCCGCCGTTATTGCCGTGCCTGTTCCCGTCGAGGACGCTGCGGACGAGGTCGATGTGATAGGCAATTCCGACGAAGCCGAGGTATGGGCATTTGCGGTCGTCGTGACCGTCTGACCGCCTGCCTGCGCGGAAGTACCCGCACTCGGCTGAGTTGCCGCAGGCTGAGTCTGCACGGGAGCCGCTATCGGCTGACGGTCGTCGATGATATAGAGCGAGCCCTTGCCCTCGAGCAAACGCTTATACGCGATAAAGGAGTACATCGCCTGAATGGTGGCGGTCTCGTTGAAGTCCCCGCCCGCGACGTGGCTGTAGCCGCCGTCTGAGCGCCGATAGGTCACCATGCTGTCGATGATGGAATTGCCGTCCTTGAGGAAGCGGCTGTCCTCCTGACAGTCTATCCCGAGCGCCGAGAGCGCGACGAGCACCTGCGCGGAGCTCTCGGGGTTGGGAGTACCGAAGCTCTGATAGCCGCCGTCGTCCATCTGCTTGCGCGACAGGAGGTCGAGCCCGCGCTCAATGGCGTCGCGGACGTCGCCGCGCTCGTCGTAGTAGGGAGCGAGCGCCTGAATGGTCATAGCGGTGACGTCGATGTCGCCGTACTCGCCGAAGAGCGCCCAGCCGCCGTCGTCATACTGGAGGTCGAGGAGCTCGTCCGCGACGGATTCGGCGGTATAGTTATTGCAGGTGTACCCGTTATTGAGGACGTGGAGCCCGTAGATTCGGCTCATAATGCCGTTCGCACCGATGGAGTCGTCGAGGATATCGGCGATATAGCTGTCGGAGCTCCCCGCCGCACACAGCGCGAGCGCGTACTTCTCGCGCATGGTCGCGGAGTGGATAGTCTTGCTGCCGATATAGGACTTCAGCGCCCGCTCATACGAGCCCATACCGCGCACGCCGTCCTGACTGAGGGCGATGATATACCATTCAGACATCACGCCCGCCTTGTCGGAGAGGTAGCCGTCGATCCAGTCCTGCACATCGTCCGCGCCCGATTCATCGAGCTTATATGCAAGTATACCGCCGATAAGGTCATCGACCTCGTCGGCGGTATATCCGTAGCCTGCGGCTCTTATCGGTACGAGTGCGAGCGACAGCACCAGCACTGCCGCGAGGCACCTCAGTCCTCTGAGAGCTTTAGTTCTCATGCTTTTTTCTTAAAGAGAAAGCCGCAAATACGCCTGTTCCGAGGAGAACGAGCGAAACAGCCGCGCCCGTGTCGCCCGTCTTGGGAGACTGAGAAGCGGTCGTGCCTGACTTTGTTGTAGTCGTCGAA